>JAPYTY010000084.1 GCA_029942065.1 Acidobacteriota bacterium
TCTATCTGGTGGCGGCCGTCCTCTTTATCCTGGGGTTGAAAGGCCTCTCCCATCCGCGTACGGCCGTGCGTGGGAACCTGATGGGATCTGCCGGAATGCTGCTGGCGGTGGTGGTGACTCTGCTGGACCAGCGCATCGTCAGCTTCCAGATTATTCTGGCAGGCCTGGTGGTGGGAGGGCTGATCGGCGGCATCCTGGCCGCTCGCGTGGCCATGACCTCCATGCCCCAGATGGTAGCCGTCTTCAACGGCTTCGGCGGAGCGGCCTCGGCGGTGGCGGTGGGAGCCGTTGTGGAGGAGGCTCTGGCCAGAGGAATGATCGAGCAGCTAACATCGGCTCAATTCACGGTCGCAAGCGCAGCCTCAGGCATGATCGGAGCGGTCACCTTCACCGGGAGCATGATCGCTTTCACCAAGCTTCAGGGACTCATCCTGGAGAAACCCTTTCTCTTCCCGGGCCGACATGTCGTGAACCTGATGCTTCTGGTGGGGAGTCTCGGGTTGAGTGGCTGGTTCGTTGCCGATCCGTCCTCGTCGCTGAGCTTCTGGCTCATGATCGCCGCCGCTTCAGTCCTGGGAATCCTGCTGGTCGTCCCCATCGGGGGAGCCGACATGCCGGTGGTCATCGCCCTGCTGAACTCCTATTCGGGTCTGGCCGCTGCCGGAGTGG
The DNA here is from genome assembly GCA_029942065.1 of Acidobacteriota bacterium. Lineage (GTDB taxonomy): Bacteria > Acidobacteriota > UBA6911 > RPQK01 > JADFOI01 > JAPYTY01. The sequence goes on from JAPYTY010000084.1 coordinate 670, forward strand.
GATGGGTCCTCAACAACAGCGTTCTGATCATCGCGGGTTCGCTGGTGGGGGCGGCCGGTTTTATCCTGACCAGCCTGATGTGCCGCGCCATGAACCGCTCCCTGACCAACGTCATGTTCGCCGGGGTGGGAGCCACCATCAGCAAGTCGGACGAAGAAGACATCTACACAGGCAAGATCAAGTCCGCTTCGGCTGAAGATGTGGCCATGATGCTGGACGGTGCCCGTCGGGTGGTGATTGTCCCCGGATACGGAATGGCGGTGGCCCAGGCTCAGTACGTGGTGCACGATCTGACCCAGCTTCTGGAATCGAAAGATGTGGAGGTGGAATTCGCGATCCATCCCGTGGCCGGGAGGATGCCGGGACACATGAACGTTCTGCTGGCGGAGGCCAGCATTCCCTACGACAAGCTGCTGGAGATGGATGTCATCAATCCCAGCTTCCAGCAGACCGATGTGACCCTGGTGATCGGAGCCAATGACGTGGTCAATCCCCTGGCACGAGAGGACGACCCCTCGATTCCCATCGCCGGCATGCCCATTCTGGATGTGGACCAATCCCGCTCGGTGGTGATCGTGAAGCGGAGCCTCAGTCCCGGCTTTGCCGGTATCGCCAATCCCCTTTTTGCCGCCGACAACACGGTCATGCTGTTTGGAGACGCCAAGCAGGTGGCCATGGATCTGCTGGCGGCAATGAAGCAAGGGTAGGGGCTGCTTTCGTGCTGTCGTGCTCTTGTAGCGGCTCTCCGGAATCGGCGCGGATCTTTGACCTTCCTTTCGTGAAACGTGGAACCTGGAACGTGGAACGCGCTGGTCGAAGACCAGCGTCCGAGGCGCCTCCCACACTCCCGGAATTATCTCCTGAACTCGTTGGGATTACTGACGAACGCCCTTCCTAGCTTCGCAGTCCTTGCTGTGGGCGCACTCGGTGCGCCCCTACACTCACCTTCCCGGCCTCGCTCCGAAGGAGCGCAATGAGTTGGTCTTCTTTGTGTCTTTGTGTCTCTGTGGTGAATTCTCTTCTTGGTGCCTTGGTGGTGAGGGCCTCTGAAAATCAAAAATCGAACAGGTAGGTAAACTTGGCAACCAGGGCCCGTTCCAGGACCTCTCCGGTCGAGGAGCGCCGCTCGTTGTAGACCAGGAAAATATCACTCAGCGGCTTGTAGATGAAATTGAAACGGATGTTGCTGGAGATTTCCTTCACCGTGCTGTTGTACTGAACCAGCGCGTTCAAGAACATCCTGGTGTTGAAGGAATAACGCAGGCGAGTGGTGAGCAGATCGGTATCGAAATCTCCGGAAGGGAGAGTGATGTTGGAGTGATTCCAGGAAACATCGGCAGCAAATTGATAGCTCGGCTGAAAAAGGAGTCGGGTCTGGAAGGAACTTCGATCTCCGTTCCAAAACTCACCCGTGCCCGCCCTCAGCTCGGTGCTGAACATGCGGCTTCGGTCACTCGTAAAGTAGACTCGGTACTCGGCAAAATCGTAGTCTCCCGCCGGGATCATCTGATCAGATCGAATCTCAAAGGGCTCATCCAGTCGCTCGAAGCGGGCCTCACGCCCGATCCATAGGTTGGTGCCGTTTTGTAACTCGGCGGCGAAACCCAATTCCAGATTTCGAGTGACCAGAAGATTCTCCTGATCGGTGATGTGTTCCACCTCCACGGTCGGCCTGAACTCTCGTATCCGGGGCATCCGCTCGCCCGGCCTGGGATGCACACCAAATCGCCCACTGCTCTTTCGAATTCCCCGGCGGGGAGCAAAGCCCACCTCAGGATTGAATTGGTCCTGGATGGTCAGGTACTGCGCCTCGATCTCCCAGAAACGATCGACCCAACCTACGCTCATTTCCGCCGCTGCTTCATCGCCGCTGATTCCCATCGTATCCGTTTTCAGGAGAAAGGAAGAAACCTCCAGATAGGTGAAGAACTTGAAATTAGCATCGACGCCGTAGGTACGGTTGAAGTCCCCGCCGTCGACCTGCTTGTTGATAAAGATAGCGCCGATATCGGAGTTCCGAAGGATGTCCCGGCGCACCCGCGCAACCGAAAAATTGGTCGAGAAAATACCTTCGGCATCATCGGCCTGCATGGTCAGAACCCCGACTCGATATTTTCCCACACTCCCGCTCAATCGAGCGCCTCCCAGAATCGGCACCAGCCGCCCGGTTGAAATACCGATGCGACGGCTGAAAAAGGGAATAATCTCACTCCCACCGGAGGCCTGCCAGCCTCGGACCGTCCTCCCGAATTGGAAGATGGGAGCATTTTCCAGGAAGAACTCACGCTTCTCCGGGAAGAAGAGACTGAATCGAGTCAGATTGACCTGCTGTGCATCCGCTTCGACCTAAGCAAAGTCGGTGTTGACCGTCAAATCCAGGGTCATACCCGAAGTGACCCCATATTTGAGGTCTATTCCCAGTTCGGGAAGAAAATCCACGTCATCTCCCTGCCGTCGAACCAGAGGTGCGGACAGATAGGGCTTGAGATAGAGATTCCGACCTTGACGAACACCGCTCATGCCATGGAGGGACCCGGCCATGGAGACTCGATTCAAACGAAAGGGAACGGGAATCGGGGACCAGTGAGATTGCTCATTTTTCCTGCGAACTCTGCGCAGAAAATTCACACCCCAAACCTGATCCTCGTCCTTCCGAAAGCGCAGGCTCTTGAAAGGAATCGCCATCTCGGCCTGCCAGCCCTGCTTGGTGATTTTACTCCTCACGTCCCAGCTGACATCCCAGTCGAAATTATTGGTGGTTCCGTCCCCGCCCACCTGGCCATCTCGCTTGGCTCCCTTGGGATTGGTACTGAACAAAAAACCGTTGCGGTTGTCATCGAAAGTATCCAGGAGAACGCCAAAAACATCGTTCTCAAATGGGGGGAAGTCCCTTCGGACATCGTTGAACACCAGGCCCTTTTCACCGGCTGAATCGAAGCAGTAGATTCCAATGTAAAGATTGTCGTCGTCGTAGAGCAGCCGGACCTCGGTGCGCTCGCTGGCGGACTCGCCGATAAACGGTTCCTGCTGGGTGAAATCGAAGATAGGCTCGGCCTGCTGCCATTCCGGTTCATCCATTTCACCATCGATGACGATATCGGCCTCGATACGAGCGGCTGAGATCTGCCGATCCAGTTCAGGGTTGAGCAGTTCACCGCCGGCCCTCACCTCAGGGGAGATCAGGGCCAGGGTGGTCAAAAGAAATAATTTCAAACGCAAAGAACGTTCCGGTTAGGATTCGTGCACGGACGGGGTCCAGGGTTCTTCGTCCCAGCCCACTCCCGTGCGCGCCACCTGGGCGTCGATCAGATAGGACTTCCCTTCCGCGTTGGCCCGCCGTGCCCGTTTGAGGGCCTCCTGCAGTTCAGCCGGATTGTTGGCCACCTCGCCCTCCACTCCAAAGCCCTTGGCGATATAGGCCATGTTCATATCCGGCTTCCCCATATAGTCGCAGAAATAGCGGCGTTCCTGGACCATGCGGCTGTCGGGAACCGCTGCGATGACCCGGTTGTGAGGGCCGGCGTAGGAATGGTTGTTGTAAACCACCACGATGGTCGGCAACTCCAGGCGGGCCATGTTCCACAGACCCGTAGGACCAAAGACAAAGGCCCCGTCTCCGGACAGACAGATCACCTGCTGGTCGGGCCGGGCCAGCTTGACCCCCGCAGCCTTTCCGGTTCCCGCTCCCAGATGTCCGCCGTAGCGGTGGAACCACTCGCGTCCGCCCAGAGGGTTGAAGCCCAGAAAGTGTTTACCTCCCACCGACGATTCATCCACGAAGCAGGCATCCTTATCGGCGAACTGCGCGATTTCATAGGTGACCCGGTCAGAAATCATGGGACTGTTGTCCCAATCCGGGTTCCGGGTCATCACCGGCCACAGTTCCCGAGCCCGATCGGTGTAGGCCCGCACCTGCTCGGCTCTCTCCTGACCCTGTTGGCGAATGGCCGGAGTCATGAGGTCCTCCAGCGCCGCCAGCAGGTCATCCAGGCCATAACCCACATCGGCGACCAGCGGAACATCGGTGGTGATCACGTTCCCCATGCTGTCGCTGTCATTGCGCAGATCAATGAACTTGACGTCGCGTGGAACCATGGGAGCGGACCCGAAATGATGAAGCTTGTTCCCCACGTTGATGACCAGGTCGGGTTTCTGGGTGCGCATGGCGCTGCCTCCAACCCACAAGGGGTGGGGCTGAGGAAAGTTGGCAAACACCTGGCGAGGCTGGGTGACCGGCATGCCCAGAAGTTCGGCCAACCGAACCGCCTTGTCCACCACTTTGCCCTTGTAGAGCTCGTCTCCCACGAATAACATGGGACGTTCCGCTTCCACCAGCAACCGGGCCGCCCGCTCTACCTCCCGGGGGTTGGGCCGGATTCGCATGCGGGGATCCACCATTCTGTGGGAGATGACCTCCGATCGTGACTGCTCGCCCGTGAAGTCGCTGTGCCAGGTGGCATAGGTTGGCCCCCAGGGAGGCGTCCAGGCCACCTTGAAGGCCCGACGGACGGTCTCCGGAATCATGTCGGGCCGACGCGCACTCCAGTGCCATTTGGTGATGGGAGCCACGATCTCCTCCTGGTACATCACCTCTTCGAACCCATCGCGTCCCGCTCGGGTGCTCTGATCGGCCCGATAGCTGTAAAAAACCAGCGGAGTTTGCTCTTTCCAGGCGTTGTACATCTGCCCGATGGCGTTGGCCATCCCCACGATGGCCGCCTGCATCACCACGGCGGGCTCGCCGGAGGCTTGGATGTAGCCCATGGCCATGGCCGCTCCCGGGCCCTCATGGGGGGTCAGGATATAGGTCAGCTCAGGCCGGTCCACCAGTGCCTCATAGAAGTAGGCATCCGAGCTGGCCGAATTGCCGAAGACGTACTTCACGCCCGAGGCGATCAACTGCTCGGCAAAGGCCTCCCCGCCCGTCCCCTCAAAGATTTTCACATCCTCGGGCGTGACATCCGCTTCTCCGGTTTCCCCATAGGCCAGGGGAGTCAGCGACTGAACCATCGACTGCGCCGCCGCCAGGGTGACTCCGGTTTTCACCAGCCGGTTCACGAATCCCCTTCGGGATATGGTTTTGGATAAATACTGGGCCACCAGTTCTTTCATCGGTTCTCTCCTTTGCTGTTTACCTGGACTATTATCTCAATCCTAAGTTCTTTGTGTGACTGAAGGCAATAGGAAAGAAGCGCCGGCCTTTGGCCGGCGCGTTCCACGTTCCACGTTTCATTTTGGCACGATCCTACAACCTGGTGTAGGGGCGCACTGAGTGCGCCCACAGCAAGAACTGTGAAGCCAAGGAGGGTGCTTCCAGAATGGAGAGTCCGGAGTGTGGGAGGCGCCTCAGTGCGCCGATTCCGGCCGACTGCACCACAGCACCCGGCCGCGCCTCTACACTCCCCCTGCATACGGTTTCAGCAGAGCATGGATGCATTGATTAAAGGGGGTGGGCACACCCGCTTCGCGTCCCAGCCGGACCACGGCACCATTGAGTGCCTCCAGTTCCAGGGGGTTGCCCCGATCCAGATCGGTGTGCATGGAAGCATGCAAATCACGGGCATAGCCATCGATGTAGGAAAGGGTACGATCGAACAGATCATCATCGAGGGCAATCCCCAGAGCACGACCCACCGACAAGGCTTCCCGCAGGACCGCCATGACCAGATCCCGTCCCTCGGAGAGCTCCAGAAGCTGATGCATCTCACGCCGGGCGGCCGCGGTGGGACCTGCCAGCGAGACAATGAACACAAATTTACTCCACAGCGCCTTCATCACATCCGGAGCGACCTCGGCCTCGATCCTGGCCTTTTTCAAAACCTCCAGTAGTTCCGCCGAGCGTTCCTGCCCTTCCCCCGTGGGATGACCGAAAACGATTCGAACCACTTCTCCGTTCTGGCGGATGACTCCCGGAGCGGCGACTCCCGATTCGATGTAGGCGGCACCCGTGAAGACCTGCCCGTCACTTGTTTCCTCCAGCAGGTCACGGTGGCTTTCCACCCCGTTTTGCAGGGTGAGCACCGACGTCCGGGGTCCCACCATGGGCCGGATCAAGCGGACCGCTTCCGTATTGTGATAGGTCTTGACGGTGAAGAGAACAAGATCCACCGGCCCCACCTCGGCGGGATCACCGGTGGCTTGGACATCGATCCGAAACTGCCCGTGATGATGACTTTTAACCGTCAGGCCCTGCTCTTGAATCGTTTTGAGGTGCTCTCCGCGCGCGATCAGAAATGTTTCATGCCCGGCCCGGGCCAGCATACTGCCGAAGTAACCACCCACTCCGCCGGCCCCCATTACCGCGATTCGCATGCTAAGTGCCTCGTACCAAGGCTACCTCACTTCCTGGAGCATGATGAAGTGCCGGCCGTCGGGCGTCACATCGTAGTTGGCACGGGTCCCGGGGCTCCTCACGAAGTCTCCCTCGAAAAGCAGCTTGGGCCTGCCGATGATCAGGAGCGGATCGGTGCTGGTCTGGACCACCATTCTCCTGTCTCCCTCGCGATAGAACAATTCGTGTCCGTTGCGTGCCCACCTCATTTCCGTTCCACCATGGGTCGAAACCCGACTTCTGGCAGTGGCACGGTCGGGAAAGGGACTGATGTAAACCTCATAACGACCCGAGATCAAAGAGGTATAGGCAAACCAGCGGCTATCCGCTGAAAAGGCCACCCCGCCTTCCGGATATCGAGTGTTCAGATAAAGCCAGGGTTTGCCATCCCCCTTGATCGGCAGCATCCAGATATCCCGTCCAGTGGTGGGGTGAATCTGGTAGAAGGAAAGCAGGGTGCCGTCGGGCGAGAAGGTCTGGGGACCGTGTCGGTACTCCTGATCCGTCAACTGCTCGGCCTCCCCACTTCCGTCGGCGGCTTTCCAGAACACCTCATGTTTTTCAAAGAATGGGGCTCTGCCCGAAGGAGTCATGGGACCTATCCGGTTGGATCCAAACAGCATCCGTTTTCCATCGGGACTCCACAGGGGAAAGCGGTTGCTGTCCTGGGAGGTGATCTGGGTCCCCTTGCCGCTGGCGATATCGTAGGTCCAGATCTGTGACCGGGGTCCTTGCACCTCGATGGCGACCTGCCGGCCGTCAGGAGAGAGCCGGGGACCGAAGTAAGGCCGGGCGGGCGTCTTCAGTAGCTCGACATTCCCCTCCCGGTCCACCCACACCATGATGCGGTCGGGAGGGTTGCCGACGGGCCGTTGAGCCAGACCCCAGCCGGCGGTCATGAGGAACATGGCCAGGGTCATCAATGTCGAGGTCATCTTGGCTTCCCGTCGCATATTGAACTCCCTTTGATGCATGATCCGGGCTGGTTACTTTGCCGCCTCGAAGAGCTTGACCATATCCAGGTAGATATTGAACTCCCGGGTAATTCTGAAACCCGCGCGTCTGATGTTGGCGGCAGTGGGACGGTTCAGTTCCGGACCTGCCTTTCTGACGATCGGCGTCATCACATCCATCATCGCCCCCAGCAAAAAATTGCCGGGACGAACATGCTCGAACATGAGCATCTGCCCATCCTCCTTCAGGACTCTGTGGATCTCCTTGAGCCCCCGGACCGGATCGGGAACCGAGCAGAAGGTACAGGAGGTCGCCACCGTGTCGAAGGATTCATCGGGGAATTCCAGATTCTCGACATCGGCCTCCATCACCTCCAGGCTACCATGATAATG
>JAPYTY010000085.1 GCA_029942065.1 Acidobacteriota bacterium
TCGTGAAGGAGGCCACACGGTCGGCGCCGGCGCCATTTCCGACATTGTGGAATAGTAGGGGCGCACGGCTGTGCGCTCGTTGACCTTTTACTTAAAAACCTGAAACCGGAAGGCTGGGACGGCGTTAGACGATGACGGAAAACATCACACTGCAGTGTACGGAGTGCAAAAGGAAAAATTACACTTCGACCAAAAACAAGAGGACGGTAACGGAACGTCTGGAACTGAAGAAATACTGTAAGTGGTGTCGCCGCCACACCCCGCACAAAGAAACGAAATGATATGGGCGAGATTCGGAACGGATTACGAGCGGCTAGCAACTGACAACTGAAACCCACGTCATGTCGGGTGTTTGTTGTTAGCTGTCAGTTGTCAGTTGAGTTCGCAGGCCAGTAGCTCCAATTGGTAGAGCGCCGGTCTCCAAAACCGGATGTTGGGGGTTCGAGTCCCTCCTGGCCTGCCAGTGGATTGATTGAATGATGTTGGAGAAAGTAAAAGATGCTCCTCGGAACCTGATCACCTTCTATGGAGATGTCAAAACGGAGCTCAAGAAGGTTACCTGGCCCCGCAAGAAGGAGGTCTACTCGACGACTTTGATTGTCATCATTACCGTTTTCTTTTTCGGGGTATACTTGTACGTTATGGATTTTTTCTTACAGAATATTGTGCAGCGGATTTTTGGAATGTTTCAGTAAGTCGAGTGAGGTGAAAAGTCATTAGCGCAGCCCAGGAAGAGAGCAAAGCAGAGGGGAAGAAGTGGTACATCATCCACACCTACTCCGGTTTTGAACGCAAGGTGGCCGAGAGTTTGATGAGTCGCGTGCAGGTCCATGCTCTAGAGGATGAGATCGGGCAGATTCTTATCCCCACCGAGGATGTTGTCGAGATGAGAGGCGGAAAGAAAGTGGTGACCTCCAAGCTTTTCTTTCCCGGGTACATTCTGGTGGAAATGGCCATGACTGACGAGACCTGGCATCTGGTCAGGAATACCCCCAAGGTTACCGGATTCGTGAGCCAGGGCAGCAAGCCCACTCCGCTGACCGAGGAGGAGGTCAGCCAGGTGGTTAACCGGGTGTCTTCAGCCGACGAGAAGCCGAAGCCCAAGTTCATGTTCGACAAGGGAGAGACGGTGAAGGTGATCGATGGCCCGTTTTCCAATTTCACAGGTCTTGTTGAAGAGGTGAACTTGGAACGAAACACGGTCAAGGTGATGGTCACTATTTTTGGCCGGCCAACGCCGGTTGAGCTCGAATTTATTCAAGTGGAGAAACTCTGAGGAGATCATGGCCAAGCCAATTTTGAGTTCCATTAAGTTGCAAATCCCTGCGGGAAAGGCCACTCCGGCTCCCCCTGTCGGTCCTGCATTGGGTCAGCATGGGGTCAGCATCATGGATTTTTGCAAGGCATTCAACGAAAAAACCCAGGGCCAGGAAGGGCTGATTATTCCTGTTGTGATTTCCGTCTATCAGGATCGAAGCTTTTCCTTTATTACCAAAACGCCCCCGGCGGCGGTCTTGCTGAAGCGAGCCGCGGGAATTGCCAAGGGTTCTGCCGAGCCCAATAAGGAAAAGGTGGCAGAGGTCACCATGAAGCAGGTGGAGGAGATTGCCAAGACCAAGATGCCGGATTTGAATGCCAATGATCTTGCAGCAGCCTCGAAAATTATCATGGGAACCGCCCGCAGCATGGGAGTTGAAGTCAAAGACTGAGGAGTAGGGATGTCGGGAAAAAAATATCGGGCAGCCAAACAAGAGTTGGAGCAGCGGGAGTACACGCTCGAGGAGGCCGTCCTGGCGATTCACAGGCTCAAGTTCGCTCAGTTTGACGAGACCGCCGAGTTGGCGGTTCGCCTGGGCGTCGATCCCAGGCACGCTGATCAAATGGTCAGAGGAACCGTGGTGCTTCCCAACGGCCTGGGCAAGGAGGTGTGCGTTTGTGTTATTGCCTCGGGTGACAAGGTCAAGGAAGGCGAAGAAGCGGGTGCCGAGCATGCCGGTGGCGATGACCTGGTGGAGAAGATTCAGGGAGGCTGGATGGATTTCGATGCCGTCGTGGCGACCCCGGATATGATGAAAGGGGTTGGAAAACTGGGTCGTGTGCTGGGTCCGAGAGGGCTCATGCCTAATCCCAAGGCAGGGACCGTGACCTTCGATGTAGGGAAAGCGGTGACCGAGATAAAGGCGGGAAAGGTGGAGTTTCGCGTCGACAAAAACGGTGTCATTCATGCTCCCTTCGGGAAAATGTCCTTTTCCGGCGACCAGTTGGTTGAGAACGCCCAAAGTCTTGTCGAAGCCGTGATTCGGGCCAAGCCCGCGTCGGCCAAGGGGCAATATCTACGTGGGCTTTTTATTTCCTCCACCATGGGACCTGGGATCAGGATTAATGTGGCCCAGTTAGAAGCGAAGTAGAGGTGAAATGAACCGGGCAGAAAAGCAGGATGTGGTCAAAGAACTGAACGAGACGTTCAAGGGGAACAGCAGCGTCTTGTTGATCAACTTCACGGGAGTCAATGTGGAGGACTCCACCGACCTGAGGCGCAAAATCTCTGAAATGGAGTGCGGCTATCGAGTGATCAAGAACAGGTTGGCGTTGAGAGCCCTGGAAGATACCTCATTGGAACAGCTCAAGGTGCACTTCGAAGGTCCCACGGCGATCGCCTATACGGGTGGTGATCCCGTAGCGCTTGCCCGTGTCCTGAAGACCTTTATCGAGGATCATCCGGCCATGAGTTTCAAGGCCGGGATTGTGGAAGGTCAGGCCGTTTTGGCCAGCGAAATCGATCATCTGGCCGGCCTGCCATCCCGTCCGGAGCTTCTGACCAAGGTGCTCTACTTGTTGAACGCTCCGCTGACCCAGCTGGCCACCGCCCTGCAGTCGCCTATCAGGGATCTGGCGTCCGTCTTGAGCCAGCTGGGGGAGAAAATGGAGAAAGAGCAGCCCCAGGCCGCCGCTGAGCCGGAGGCGGCTGAGGCAGTTGCAGAGCCGGAGGCTAAAGAAGAAGCGGCTCCGGAAGGAACCCCGGAACCGGAAGTAGTAGAGGCGCAGGAGGCGGCTGAGGCAGTTGCAGAGCCGGAGGCTAAAGAAGAAGCGGCTCCGGAAGGAACCCCGGAACCGGAAGTAGTAGAGGCGCAGGAGGCCCCGGAAGAAGCTTCCCCCGAGGAGGAGTCCAAAGACGAGTAGTTGTCAGCTGTCGGCTGTCAGCTTCTCGAAAAGTTTGTTTGTAGGAGGATAAAAATTCAATGGCGACGATTAAACGAGAAGATGTGATGGGTTGGATCGGGGAAGCATCGATTCTGGATATTAACCAGTTGGTCACCGATCTGGAAGAGAAATTTGGAATCACGGCTGCCGCACCGGTTGCAGTAGTCGGGGCGGCCGCTGCAGGTGCTCCCGCAGAGGCAGTAGAAGAGAGGAGCGCCTTTAACTGTGTTTTGACTGCGATTGGAGAAAAGAAAATCAATGTCATCAAGGCAGTTAGAGAAGTGACCAGTCTGGGCCTCAAAGAAGCCAAAGACCTGGTGGAGGCAGCGCCCAAGGCGATCAAGGAGGGCGTTAGCAAGGAGGAAGCCGAAGAGATCAAGACCAAGTTCGAAGCGGTTGGAGCCACTGTCGAGGTTCAGTAAGATTGTGGCGGTGACCCGGATGGGGTATTTGTCTTGTCAAGGAGGCCGCCTTTGGGTCGGAAAGAGAGGGCAAGGCCTGGATTCAAGTATTATCCGGGACGGTCTTGTCATTGCCAAGGGCCTATGGTAGACTTCATTCTTGTCAGTTAGGGAGTTCAATTTTCCGAGGCGGCACATGGGGCTGGTGTGTCCCTTTTTTGCGTTTTTGAACGGTTTTCTGAATAGTAAAGGTTAAAGAGCGGTTGGGAGTTTTTTTCTACTCTCGTATTTCCGTCTATTCCTCTGTATCCCCCAGTACTTAAAGGGGGTTCGTGCATCAAATCGAGCTGTTGTCTAAGGGTGTCGATAAAAGTCACCGAATCCGTCAAGGGAGCTGGCGCACATGTCTGATTTTTTGAAAAACGTCTACCGGGAAAGGCATGATTTTGCCAAAATCGCCTCTGCCTTTCCCATCCCCAATTTACTCGAGGTCCAGAAGAAGTCCTATCAGCGATTCCTGCAGATGGATCTCCTGCCGTCTGAGCGGGACGATGTAGGGCTGCAGTCGGTGTTCAACTCTGTTTTCCCGATTTCCGACTTTCGCGGAACCTCCTCGCTGGAATTTGTGGATTATTCCATTGGCAACTGGGAGTGCAAGTGCGGGACCTTGAAGGGACTGGAACATCTTCGAGGAGAATGCCGGCATTGTGGGAAGACGCTGGGTTTGAATCCCTACAGCATCGAGGATGTGACCTGCCGGCATTGCGGATCTCGAAATCCCAATGAAGTGGAGCGGTGCGACGATTGCGGGGATCCCGTTCAGCTCAACTTGAAGTACACCATCGATGAATGTAAGGAGCGGGGCATGACCTATTCAGCTCCGTTAAAGGTGATTATACGGCTGGTGGTGTGGGACAAGGATAAGGAGACCGAGGTCAAGACCATCCGCGATATCAAGGAGCAGGAGGTTTACTTCGGGGATCTCCCGTTGATGACCGAGAACGGGATTTTCATCATCAACGGCACCGAACGGGTCATCGTGAGCCAGCTTCATCGTTCGCCGGGAGTTTTCTTCGAGTCGGACGCCCAGAAGAGCTATTTTCTGGCCAAGATCATCCCCTATCGAGGCTCCTGGGTTGAGTTCGAATATGACGCGAAGAATCTGCTTTATGTGCGAATCGATCGGAAGCGAAAGTTTCTGGCCACCACATTCCTGCGTGCTCTGGGGTCCAACTCGGATGAGGAAATCCTGAATACCTTCTACACCATGTCCACCATTAGATTCCAGGGCAAGAAGCTGTTCTGGGCGAGGGATGAGAATTTGCGCGGGAAGAAGCTGAGTAAGCCCATTCCCACGCCCGGCAAGAAGCGGTCCGTTCTGGTCGCTTCTGGAAAAAAGGTCACCCAGTCGGCTCTGGCCGAGTTGAAAAAGGCCAAGGTCAAGGAAGTTGAAATCGGAATTGAAGACCTGGAAGGAGCCTTTGCCGCCGCCCAGATTGTGGACTCATCCTCTGGTGAGATCATTGTCGAAGCCAACTCAGAGGTAACGGGAGGAATTATCAATGCCCTGGTAGAAGCGAAGATCAAGCAAATTGCAGTCTTCTTTCCGGAGCAGGATGATGTGGGAGATACGCTTTCCAATAGTCTGCAAAGCGACCCGGTGAAAAACACCAACGATGCGCTCATTGAAATCTATCGCAAGCAGCGCCCCGGTGATCCTCCGACCATCGAGACGGCCACCGCTCTGTTTCATGGCATGTTTTTCGATCCCCGAAAGTATGATTTCTCCCGTGTGGGGCGGTTGAAATTCAACCTCAAGCTCGATCTGGATACCTCACTTGAAGAACGTACTCTCTCGCCCCGGGATTTCTGTGAGGTGATCGGATACGTGATGAAGCTGAAAAAGAATATCGGGTCGGTCGACGACATCGATCACCTGGGAAATCGCCGGGTCCGAGCGGTCGGTGAGTTGCTCGAGAATCAGTTCCGTATCGGTCTGGTGAGAATGGAGCGGGCCATCAAGGAGAAGATGTCCGTTCACCAGGAAATGGCAACCGCCATGCCCCATGACCTGATCAATGCCAAACCCGTCATGGCTTCAATTCGCGAGTTTTTTGGAAGCAGCCAGCTGTCGCAGTTCATGGATCAGACCAATCCTCTTTCCGAAATCACCCACAAGCGGCGCCTGTCGGCCCTGGGGCCCGGAGGACTGAGTCGGGAAAGGGCGGGTTTTGAGGTTCGAGATGTGCATCACACTCACTATGGCCGGATCTGCCCGATCGAGACGCCGGAGGGACCCAATATCGGTCTGATTTCCTCGTTGAGCTGCTATGCCCAGATCGATGAGTTCGGCTTTATCGAATCTCCCTACCGGAGGGTGGTCAAGGGCAGAATCGAGGACTACGTCAAGATCCACGACGCCGGAAACACTAAATTCAAAATCGGCGACGTTTTCACTCAAAAGGAAGTGGATGCGGAAAACCAGAAGATGAAGGGCCGAAGACAACCCGCCGAGTATCAATCCCATGCTTTTTATCTAACGGCCTGGGAAGGCGACAAGCACGTGATCGCTCAGGCCAATATCGAGGTTGACAAAAATCAGCGGATTGTCCGTGAGCGGCTCAGTGCGCGCCACCAGGGCGAATTCGTTCTGGTGCAACGTGACGAAATCGAATACGTGGATGTCAGTCCCAAGCAGCTGGTCAGCGTGGCGGCCAGCTTGATTCCCTTTCTGGAGCACGATGATGCTAACCGCGCCTTGATGGGCTCCAACATGCAGCGCCAGGCCGTTCCCCTGGTGCAGGCGGAAGCTCCTTTTGTGGGAACTGGAATGGAGTATATCGCAGCACGAGACTCGGGAGCGGTGTTGCTTTGCCGGCGCTCCGGGGTTGTTGACAGCGTTGACGCGGACCGGATTATTCTGAGGGTTTTCACCGAAGATGGGGAAGAGGTTCGAGAGGCCGGAGTCGATATCTACAAACTGACAAAGTTCAAACGCTCCAACCAGAATACCTGCATCAACCAGAAGCCCCTGGTCAAACAGGGGGATCGCGTCGTCAAAGGTCAGGTCCTGGCCGACGGTCCCTGTACCGAAAAAGGCGAACTGGCACTGGGCCGGAATATCCTGGTGGCGTTCATGCCCTGGAGAGGGTACAACTTCGAGGATGCGATCCTGGTGAGCGAGCGCCTGGTCAAGGACGATCTCTATACCTCCATCCACATCGAAGAGCTTGAAATCGAAGCTCGCGATACCAAGCTGGGCCCGGAGGATATCACTCGAGATATCCCAAATGTCAGTGAGTCGATATTAACGGATCTGGATGAAAGCGGCATTATCCGGATCGGGGCCAAGATTCGTCCCTCCGACATTCTGGTGGGGAAAGTGACGCCGAAGGGTGAAACTCAGCTGACTCCGGAAGAGAAACTCCTAAGGGCCATTTTTGGTGAGAAGGCGGGAGAAGTCAAAGATGCTTCTCTTTACACGCCTCCCGGCATCGAGGGTACCGTGGTTGATGTCCGGATCTTCTCCCGAAAGGGCGTGGAAAAAGATTTGCGAGCCCAGCAGATCGAGGGGGAAGAGGTCCAGCGAATGGAGAAGGACCTGGAAGATGAAATCCGTATTTTGCAGGAAGAGGGCAGCAAGCAGATGATCGACGTGCTGGCGGGAAAGGTTGCCCAGACCCGCGTCCTGGGCGCCGACCGAACGGTGGTGGTCAAAAAAGGCGGCAAGTTGACTCCCAAGGTTCTGAGCTCCCTGGGCTTCAAGGAATTGCGCAAGATCCAGGTTTCCGCGAAGGCCACCCTCAAAGAACTGTCTGAGGTTGAAGACAAGGCGGGTCGCCAGATCAAGATCCTTCGTTCCCTGCATCAGGAGCGATTGAGCCGGATGCAAAAAGGTGATGAGCTGTTGCCGGGTGTCATCAAGATGGTCAAGGTCTACGTGGCCATGAAACGGAAGCTCTCGGTGGGCGACAAGATGGCCGGTCGGCATGGAAACAAGGGCGTCATTGCCCGGATCCTTCCGGAAGAAGATATGCCCTATCTTCCCGACGGGACCCCGGTGGAGATTGTGTTGAATCCGTTGGGTGTGCCTTCTCGTATGAATGTGGGACAGATTCTGGAAACTCATCTTGGATGGGCGGCCAAGGTGCTGGGCGTCCAGTACGCAACTCCGGTGTTCGATGGTGCTCGAGAGCACGAGATCAAGAGTGAGCTCAGTAACGCCAATCTTCCCAGCAATGGGAAGGCCGTTCTTTGTGACGGAATGACGGGCGAAGCCTTCGCTCAGAAGGTCACCGTTGGCTACATCTACATGTTGAAACTCAGCCATCTGGTGGACGACAAGATTCATGCCCGCTCCATCGGTCCCTACAGCCTGATTACTCAACAGCCACTGGGAGGCAAGGCCCAGTTTGGAGGCCAGCGTTTTGGCGAGATGGAAGTCTGGGCGCTGGAAGCCTACGGGGCTTCCAATATTCTCCAGGAGTTGTTGACTGCCAAGTCAGACGATGTC
>JAPYTY010000086.1 GCA_029942065.1 Acidobacteriota bacterium
GGTCTGGAGGTGGACAACCATGTCTTGTGCGGGGATGTTATTTTTGCCGGTTCGATTGGAAGGACCGACCTGTGGGGTGGCTCCCTGGAAATCTTGATGGACACCATCCACAAAACGGTCATTCCCCTTGGAGAAGAGAAGATTCTGCATCCCGGTCATGGCCCCGACACCACCATCGGCCACGAAATCCGGACCAATCCGTTCTTGACCCCTGACAGAAAATCGTGATCGTTGGCCTCTGACAGATAATCCGAAATCCGAAGTCCCAAATCCGAAACCTGAATTCTTGATTCCAAATCCTTCTTAGCTGTCCGGGAGTGTGGGAGGCGCCTCAGTGCACCGATTCCGAAAAACCTACGTCGCCCCTTCAGGGCTCTTTCTCCTACAATCACATTACCTGGGGCTCACGCCCCAGGCTCTTTCACATCGCCCCTTCTGGGCTCAAGAGTCTGGAGTGCGCAGGGTGGGACTCCCTCGACCGAATGGGAGCAGGAGCAAGCCATATTGAAACGTGAAACGAGGAACCTGGAACGTGAAATGCGCTGGTCGAAGGCCAGCGGCCGGTCAAGGCCCATCCAGGCGATATCCGATGCTGCGGATGGTGCGGATTCGCCGACCTGCAGTGCCCAGCTTGCTCCGAAGACGGTGAATGTGAGTATCCACGGTCCGAGAGGTTCCCCGATAGGAGTCCCCCCACACCGCCCTCAGCAACTCCTCTCGACTCACCGTCTCTCCTCGATTTTTCAAGAACGCCGCTAGCAAGTTAATTTCCGTTGAAGTCAGATTGACTCTTTTTTTACCGACAAAAGCCTGACAGCCTTCCAAATCAAATGAAATCCGCCCATTCTTGAGAATGTTCTTTGACTTGACCAAATGCAAATACCAGGTTCAGTTCAGGACCCGTAACCCCAACTTCAGTGTTCAGATTAATCTTTCCCGGAACTGATTCCTAGCAAATAAATTTCAGGGCGGAAAACTTTCGTTTCGGAGGGATTTTCCGGGTCCTTGACCCCCTCTAGCCAAAGTCGAAAAAATACCCTGGAAAAGGGAAAAATCCGATCATATTCTCTATTGACTTCTTTCATGGCAAAACCTATGATCGAGTTCATCCCGAGGAATGTAATAATCGCTTCCAGTGAAGCGAGTTTCTGAGACTTTTTGATGGACGAATGACGATCAAGCGGACCTTTTCGACTCGTGAACTCGCTCAAATGTGGAATGTCAGTGAATCAACCATCAAACGATGGGCCGATTCCGGTGAGCTCAATTGCTATCGAACCCCCGGCGGACATAGAAAATTTCAGCTAGAGAACATTTCTGAATTCCAACAAAGGCGTGGGTTCGAAGCCACGGGATTCCTGACCACTGAACAGTGGGAGGAACCTGAAATCGAGGAGTCGCTCAATCGGAAAAAATTCGAAAAGATTCGTCATCTGATTCTTTATCTTGCCACGCAAAACCAGCGAAAGCGTGTCAAGGATTTGCTCGAACGCCTTTATATTCGGGGGATGGGGATCGTTGATCTCTACGATGAGATCCTGGTTCCTGTGGTCCAGGATGGCGAGAAGGCTCTGGGTAAGGGAGAGCTGTCACTGGGCCAGGAACGCCTTCTCAAGAACAACCTGGATGAGGCCATGTCCTTGTTGTTCCCCCAGCTCATCTGTCGCCGGCAAAGTGGTAAGACGGGCCTCTGCGCAGCGCCGGATTCCTTTTGCGAACTACCGGTCAATGCCATCTCTCGCATTCTCGAAACTGAAGGTTGGGATTGCTTGAACCTGGGTGGCAACATCCCCTTCGATGCGATGGCGGAAATGGTGGAACGGGAACCCGTGAATCTCGTGTGCGTAGTCTGTTCAGAACCCACCGATCTCACTGAGAACAATTTTGCCACTCTGGCGGAAGCTGCCGACAGTTATCGTATTCCATTCGTTTTTACAGGCCCAGGGTTTGTTGATCTCACAATCCGGAAAACGTTCCCACACGACGAATATTTTTCCGACTATCGTTCTTTTCGCTCCTACATCAGCCAACTTTCGAATTAAGCACCCCTCGACCTGAAGCCGAGGAACGTTTGGTGCCGTGGTGCGTTCGGGGGTTGGTGTTGAATGTTTCGAATTTGGAAGTCAGGATTTCGGATTCTCGGGCCGGCGTAGCGCCCTCTTCTTACCTGCTGACCTCCAGAACACCTACGCTTGCTGGATTTTTTCCTGCAGTACTTTGACCAATTGCTGGTACAAGCCGACGGAATCCAGGAGTTCCCGCTTGGAGATCTTCTCCTCTGCTGTATGGGCGTCTTCAATGGAACCCGGACCAAACAGAAGGGGAGTCCCCAAAGGCCGCAAGGCTGGA
Source organism: Acidobacteriota bacterium (assembly GCA_029942065.1). Taxonomy (GTDB): domain Bacteria; phylum Acidobacteriota; class UBA6911; order RPQK01; family JADFOI01; genus JAPYTY01. The sequence goes on from JAPYTY010000086.1 coordinate 2,350, forward strand.
ATATCTGTGCCGTATCCTACCACCCTGGTCGGAAAACCCTCTACTGATTCCATTACCTGAGGTTCACTGACCTTGAGGATCTCCAGCTGACATCGATCCGCCACCACCTTTTCCATTTTCTCAACATACAGTGCGCTATCAACGACGCTGCGAATCAGAATCTGGGCGCTAGCAAAATCAGCCACCACATTGGCCGCGCGTCCACCTTCAATCTCCCCTATATTCAGAAAGCTGTCTCCCAGGCTGGGATGGCCGGGCAGGCTCATTCCCTTCAGCTCACCCAGGACGTCAATCAAATTGTGAATGGCGGAGTCGCCCTTTTCAGGATAGGCCGAGTGCGCCGCTATGCCGTGGGCAGACAAACGAGCCGCCACGATTCCCTTATGTCCCACCACCAGTTCACTATCGGTCGGCTCCCCATCAATGAAAAAAGAACACTTCAGATCCAGTTCACTGGCCTTCGTGGCACCAATACTGTCGACTTCCTCTCCAACCACAAAAAGCAGCCCCAGATCGGCCATCCCTTCCTCGCGCAGTGCCCGGGCCGCACAGATCATGGCGGCTGCTATCCCCTTTGCATCACAGGCACCTCGACCATGCACAAAGGTCTCATCCTCGCTGGAAGGAAAAAATGGAGGCACAGTGTCCAGATGGGTGGTTAGAAGAACCGAGGCCTCTCCGGCAGTGGCCACCAGGTTGAAGCGGTCCGAAGTCACTTCCTGCCGGCGACACTGCCACCCGTCTTGCTGAAGTAATTCATGCAGATACTCTCCAACCGCACGCTCCTCGCCGGTGACGGAGGGAATGTCGACAAGTTTTCGGGTTAATTCGACGACGTCAAGCATGTTGGACCCGGGCGCTGGTCTCCGACCAGTGCGTTCCACGTTCCACGTTCCAGGTTCCACGTTCCACGTGGGACCTCATTTAACTGAAAACTGACCCCTGCCAGAAAATTGTCCCCTCTACCGGCTGGCTGGAAAATCCGAAATTCGAAGTCCTCAATCCGAAACTAGGCTCAAATTCAAATCCTGACAATTCTCCACTCCGAGCGTCAGCGAGGAGTTTCTCGGCGCGCGAAGCGCGCTTCTCCTGACTCCTAGTCTTCTCCCCTTTCGTATTTCGCTCGAACCACCGTCTTGATCCCGCCCCTCAAATTGAAGTCCCCCCTGATTTCACAGCGAACCGGCTCAACGGAAGCGACGATATCATCCAGTATCCGGTTAGTCACATGTTCGTGAAAAACCCCTTCATTTCGATAGGAAACCATGTACAGTTTCAGGGATTTCAACTCAATGATCTTCTGATCCGGAACATAACAGATATGAATGATGCCAAAATCCGGCTGCCCCGTCCTGGGGCAGACTGCGGTGAACTCGGGACACTCGATCGTGATTTCGTATTCCCGGCCCGGATATTGATTAGGAAAGGTTTCCAGTTGTGAAGACACTCTTCGGTTCGTGCTCCGTTTGAATCAGCGAGGTCAGCCCTATCACTCTACCGAGTGCAGTACCCCTTGCATCATGCTGTAATGCCCAAGATAACTACACAGGTAAGCATAGTCTCCCGGAGGGGGCACCGTGAACTCCACCTCGACCCGCTCACCCGCATCGGCCATCGTGGTATGGGCAAGAATGGCGTCATGGTCCGGAATATAGTCCTTGGCCTCTCCGGCCTGAACCGCCCCGATTCCAACCTGTCCAATTGTCGCCTCATCGTCACGCCCGACATTTAAAAGCACGAAATTGTGGCGCATGCCCGGGTTGGTAGCGATATTATCGAAGATAACCTTGAGCTGGGAACCGGCCTTGGCCGTAATTTCCTCGGTACCGAACCGCACCTGGTTTCCAACCGGCTTGATCGTTACTTCCTGGTCAGCCGCCTGTACCCGACCGACCGCCCCCCCCAGCAACACGACCATCACAACAAGAAACAAACCCTTCATTTCAGCGTGTCTCATAGTTCTCCTCTTTACCCTTTATGTTGTTGAAAAAGCATAACATATCTACTCACAGGTCGATCGTGGTTCCAGGGGAACCCACGATCAGTCCTCTGTCACTAACTTTTTAGTATATAGATATCTCTTGATCTTGCGGGTGGTCGTCCTTTCAAATTCCTCGGATCGAAGAACAATGCTCTTGACGCGCTTGTAGCGGGCCAGTTCCTCGCACCTTGTCTTGATCTCCTGCCCGATCACCTCATTTATCTTGTCCTGGCCATACTTACCAGGACCCAAAGTTTCATCGAAAGTTTCAGTGTGAGGAACCACAATCGCCTGCACCGCGACGCGGGCAGGATCCTCCTCCGGACCACCCCAGACCAGAGACTCCAGGATATAAGGACTTTGATTCAGAACGGCCTCCACCTCTTCGGGATAAACATTCTTCCCATTGGGAGTCACAATCACCGACTTCTTACGCCCACTGACATAGAGAAACCCCTCCTCATCGATATACCCCAGATCCCCCGTCAGCAACCATCCATCGAGCAGGGCCTCCCGCGTCGCCTCCTCGTTCAAATAATAACCAGCCATCACTGAAGGCCCCCGCACCAAAATCTCCTCATCCACAATCTTTACATCCAGGCCCTCTAGCGGCAACCCGACTGAATCGTCCTTGAAGCAGTCCACACGATTCACGGAAATAATTGGAGATGATTCCGTCAATCCGTAGCCCTGAATGAAATTGATGCCCAGTTCGCGGAACGCCTTGCCTATCTCAGGGTTCCCCGCTGCACCGCCCGAAATGCACAACTCAAGACGCCCTCCCAGCTGGTCGTGGATGGGCTTGAAGAGCGCCCTCCGAATATTTAACTTCAAGAGACCTTCCAGGAACCCGGCAATCCCTTTGGCCACCCGGAATTTCATCTCCCCTTTCTGCTTGATTCCGCTTTCGATCTTCCGGTAGAGACCGTCAAATAAGAGAGGCACCCCGAGCACCACCGTGGGCCTCATCTCCCGCAGGTTCTCCGGAATACGCCTTAGGCTCTCAGCATGGCAAATCGTACACCCCTGATAAAGCGCCAACAAAAATCCGGCCATGCACTCGTAAGTATGGTGCAGCGGCAAAACAGACAGCAGCACACCCTCTTCAATCGACACGTGCTGCGAGGTGGCCATGATGTTGGCAGCCAGATTCCCATGGCTCAACATGACCCCCTTGGAACCTCCGGTGGTGCCGGACGTAAAGATGATGGCGGCCAGATCTTTTGCGGCTACCGGCAGATCCTGCAAACGGTTCTGTCCGTGATCAAGGGCATCCTCACCCATCCCGAGGAACTCAGGAAAGGATAGATCCGCACCCGCCCTCCTCTCCTCCATGGAAATCATTTTCTCCACCGAAGGAATCTGGCCGCGATGCTCCCTGAGCGGATCGATGTACTCTTCAGAACAGATCACCAGGCGGGGCTCGGAAAAGTTCAGCACCTGACAGATCTCTCCAATGGTGAGGTCCTTGTCAACGGGAACGGCGACCAATCCTGAAGTGACTGCTGCGAGATAGCTCAAGGCCCACTCGGTCCGATTCGGAGAAAGCACTGCGACTCGATCCCCTTTTTCGAGGTCCCAGGAAGAAAACCCAGCCGCCGACTGGAGCACCCTCTCGCCGAGTTCACGATAGGTTAGCGAAACCCAGACGCCATCTTTCTTGCTTTGAAGGGCAATCCGGCTGTGGTACCGCCGGCTGACCTGCAACAGTAGATCGCGAAGGTCACAGATAGGGCGAATGGGATAAAGAGGAGGTTTTTTCACTGCCAAGAGATTGTATAGAAAACGATCTTAACCGGCCAAGCGGATCACTTCAGTCCCTTTGCGGCATCCAGACTCACCACAGGAGTGCTGCCCCTGACCTCTGCCTGGTGAACCGTTTCGGAGGGGACCTTAATCACATCACCTGCCTTTAACAGGAACTCTTCACCTTCGATGGTGATGGCAAACTCTCCCTCCAGAACGGCATCCTTTTTGTCGACAGGATGAGTATGCTCGGCAAAAACGGTTCCCCTGGGGTAGGTATAGCAGGATACCGAGGGGTATCCATCGTCGACCAATTTCCGCCTCATGTTTTTCTGGTTCAACGGGCCCCACCTCGTATCATCCCAGTGTTCAATCATCGTTTCGCCCGGATTATTCATGAACTGTCTACGGCAGTGCCGCAATCCGGGCTGGAGGAAGGGATACTCTGGCGATTCTCCACCTCATGCTGAAGGTCGAAAGGCAACGCGAACTGTACATCCTCTTGGCGCAGCACCAGTTCCTCCAGGACCGCCCCATGCGTCTGAAAGAAAGCCGCAATTTCCTGGACCAGGCTCTCCGGAGCCGAGGCTCCAGAGGTCAGACCCAGCGTTCGAACATCAGCCAGCCACTCCTCCTGGATGGAGTGGAGGTCGCTAACCAGATAGGCGGGAGTTCCCTCCCGTTGGGCCTCCTCCACCATACGTTTCGAGTTACTGCTGTTGGAAGCACCCACCACCAGCACCAGATCTGACGACTTCGATAGCTCCAAAACAGCTTCCTGGCGGTTCTGGGTGGCATAACAGATGTCTTCCGAAGGGGGGCCCTCGACGGCGGGAAACTTCTTGCGAAGTGCCGTCAGAATCTCCCGGGTGTCCTGCATGCTCAAGGTGGTCTGAGTGATGTAGGCCACCCGGCCGGGATCCTCCACCTCCAGCGCCTCCACATCTTCCACCGTTGTCACCAGCCGAATCTGAGCTGGAGCTTCTCCTAATGTGCCGATCACCTCGTCGTGGCCTTCATGCCCCACCAGTATTATCGTGTAGTCCTTCCGGGCGTAACGGACGGCTTCCTGATGAACTTTGGTAACCAGAGGGCAGGTGGCATCGATGATCCGCAAGGATCGGGCAGCAGCCTTCTCCCATACCTCCGGTGAAACCCCGTGAGCACTGAAAATCGCTCGGCATCCTTCCGGTACATCCTCGATACGATCCACGAAAATCGCCCCTTTATCGCTCAACTCCTTCACGACGTGAGCATTGTGCACGATCTCCTTGCGAACATAGATAGGCTCATCGTAAAGATCCAGAGCGAGATCAACGATATCGACAGCTCGAACCACTCCTGCACAAAACCCTCTGGGCGCAGCAAGAATGACCTTCTCAATCATGTTCGAACCATTTTAGCAGACGGGGGGCCGCTGGTCTGCGACCAGCGCGTTTCACGTTCCAGGTTCCAGGTTTCACATTTCTATTGTTCTGTTGTCCGGAGGAATTCCGCGACTACTTCACGGACCCTTCTTTTTTCTCCATCGACCTGATAATTCATTCGGCGCATCTGATCTTCATCAATGGTCCCAGCCAGAGCATTGAGAACCTCTCGCAATTCCGGGTATCTCTCCAAAATCTCGGTGCGAAAAACGGGCACGCCACCGTAGGGTGGAAAGTAAGCCTGATCGTCCTTCAGCATGAACAGATCCAGGGCCGCTATCAGACCGTTGGTGGCATCTCCCGCAATCAGGTCGACGTTCTTCTCCGCCAACGCCCGATAGGTCAAACCCAGCTCCATGACCGTGGGCGGTTTCTTAAAATCGAGATGGTAAGTTTGAGAC
>JAPYTY010000087.1 GCA_029942065.1 Acidobacteriota bacterium
CTCTCCTTCTTTTTCGGCTTGGATGAGCTGGAACGGGCACTATCCTGGTGGGATGAACCTTCAATCGGCTTTTGCCGAGGCTTCTTTCCATTAGTGCGGCCAGAGGGGCGGCCAGGCGGCGATGGCCTTCAAACTTGAATTTCCATATCAGTTTTTGCAGGTTTCCAGCGTAGGGTCCGTAGGAACGGGCATAATCGAAGGGATGATTTCCCGCTTTGCAGGCCGAGCAGATATCCTGAGTATCCAGAATGCTACCCGGCAGCCCAACCCCACAGTAGTAGCAGAGTCTATGATTGTGACCCTCCAGGGACAGCAGGCAGGGTTGACAGAGGGGACTGTAGTCATGATTCAGCTGGACACATTCACCGCAGAGAACACAGGCCTGAGGGAAGACAAGTGCCTGTAAAATTTGTCTGAGAAGAGGGGCTGGGCTCACATTAGGACTAAAACGCTCAAGAGGGAGAAAAGACGAAGAAAAAGAAGGAGCCAGGAGTCAGGAGCTAAAAGAAGGAATTCAGAATTGAGAATCTAGAAAATGAGGTCCGGAATGTGGGAGGCGCCTCAGTGCGCCGATTCCGGAGGGCGAACAGCCGTGCGCCCCTACACCTGAAAACGGACAACTGACAGGAAGGCGAGTATCTCTAATCTTCTGTCTCCTGACTCCTGGTTCCTCTCTTACTCAGCCTCCCTGCTCGGCCTTCTCCTGACAGGCCAGGCAGAGGGATGCCCAGGGAACAGCCTCCAACCGCTTCCGCTCGACCGGTTCGCCGCAGTCGGAGCATTCGCCGAAATCTTTGCTGCCAACTCGATCCAGCGCGTCCATGACTTCCTGAAGAAGCTGCCGGTCGCCGTCACTTTTACTGAACATGAGCTCCTTTGTATAGGAACTGGAAGCCTTGTCGGCGACATCCATCGCTTCACCTTCACTGTCGAGTTCGCGGCCATAGGTCTCGGTTTTCTGGACGATGTTGATGAGTTCTTTTCTTCTTTCCAAAAGCTTTTTTTTAAAGTAGTTTCGATCCTTCGCAAGCATTCAGGAAACCTCCGTCATTTATGGTAAGGCAGACCTTTGATTATGGTGACCGCTCGATAAATTTGCTCAAGTAGAACCACTCGAGCAAGTTCGTGAGGTAGCGTCATTTTTGTCAGGGATATTTTTTGGTCTGCTGATTTCCGGATCGTCTCATGGACCCCGAGATGGCCTCCCACCACAAAAGTCACTTCTGGGACTCCACGGTTCATCAATGTCTCCAAAAAGGAGGCGAGTTCGGGACTGGTGAACTCCTTTCCCTCATCATCCAGTATGATAGAATAGGTTTTCTTCGGCAGTTTTTTTTCGATCTGCCGGGCCTCCCGGACCAACTGCGCTTTTTGCTGATGAGGATTACTTTTCTTCAAGTCAGGAACCATGGCTTTTTCGATTGGAAAGTACTGTCTAACCCGTTTGAAATACCTTTCCTCTACCCTCGAAAACAGGGGGTCCTTGGTTTCTCCAACCCATAAAAATCTTAGTTTCACCCGAAAAAGAGCTATTCTTATACAGGATTTCCCTCTGGTCAGCAACTTGAAAACTGGACTCCCTAACCCTTCGGAGTGCTGGGAGGTCAGGAGCCGGCAGAAGCGCGCTTTGCGCGCAGAAAAACTCCTCGCTGCCGCTCAGAGTGGAGAGGGAGCTGATTTTGAATTGCGGACAGGCTTCGGATTTAGGATTTCAGACTTCGGTTTTCCTGTCAGCCGGCAGGAACCACAATCCCCTTGTCAGGGGTCAGGGGTCAGGGGTCAGGGGTCAGGGGTCAGGGGTTTTCGACTTGACCTCGATACCGTCACTCCACAGCTTTTCCAGGTTGTATAAAGTGCGAGTTTGATCGGAGAAGATATGAACCACAATGTCGAGGTAATCTATCAGGATCCACTCTGCGTAGGGGTATCCCTCCACATGGGTGGGACTTCGATATTCATCCTTCTTTAACCTGGAGAGTATCTCATCACAGATGGCCTGATTTTGTTTTTCGTTGTGACCGTTACAGATGACAAAAAAATCAGCGAAAGTGGAAATCTTGGATACGTCCAGGATGGTGACATCGCCTCCCTTTTTGTCCTCGATGGCCTCACAAACCTTCCTCAAAACGGTCTGATCGTTAGCGTGCATGGATCATTCCCCCCTGACTCGATCGGTTCAGTGTTCCGCGCCGATGGAATTGTGCGACCCGCAAGGCGGGGGCCTCCTCGGCGAAGTCTGCAGAACCTGACACCCGTTGTCCCTTCCGCCGTCCGGCATCATGTAGGTGCAGGTGATGGCGGCTATTTCTCATAGAGCTGATGGCCTGTGATGTATTGAAGGACCGCCGGGGAGAGGAACTCCGGAGTGGGTTCTTTGCCGGAGGCTAGCATGCTGCGAATCGAAGAGGCGCTGATAGCCGGAGGGCCGAGGGGAGCCAGAAAAGATACTCCAGCTCGGATGTCGGGATGGTCTTCCGCGCTCACGGTCTGGATTCTTCGCCTCATGGAATCGGGGATGTGTAACTGGGTGAGATCGACAGTGAATCCCGGTCGTTGGACAAATATAAAACAATGTTCTTCGAGCAGTCTATCATAACCCTTCCATAAATGAAGTTCCTCCAGGGCATCGCTCCCAGCTAAAAAACAGTACTCGTTTTCTGGATAGGTGGATTTGAAATGGTCCAGTGTCTTGATGGTATAGCAAGGGGCCGGCTGATCCAGTTCCCAGCGTGAAGGGAAGAGAGAATCCCGCGTTTTCAATTCGAGTTCCAGCATGGCAATCCGGTGCCAGGAACTGGAGATTTTTCCAGGTTCTTTATGGGGAGGAAGGCCGGAAACCATGAAATCCACCCGACTCAAGCCGAATGCCTCCAGAACCGCCTGGGCCAGGTAAGTATGTCCCCGATGGACTGGATCGAAAGTGCCGCCCAGAATGCCGATTTTCAATCTTCCGGAGCCTCCAGATGGTTCACGATGGTGTTTTTTAGATCTTCAATGCCCTCCCCGGTGACTGCCGAGATGCCCTGAAAAATAAGGTCGTTTTCCTGGCAGTAGGAGCGCAAACGATCGACTTTTCCGGGGTTGGCTGCATCCAGCTTGGAGGCCGCAATGATTTCAGGTTTCTTCCTTAGAACCTCGCTGTAAAGTGCCAACTCGTTGAGAATGGTTTCAACCGCATGCACGGGGTCGGCTTCGCCGCTATCGCTCATATCGACCAGGTGAACCAGGAGTCGCGTCCTTTCAACGTGCCTCAAGAACTGGTGTCCCAGTCCAGACCCTCGATGGGCACCTTCAATCAGTCCCGGTATATCCGCTACCACGAAACTCTGGTATTCACGAAAGGATACGACTCCGAGGTTCGGAGCCAGGGTAGTGAATGGATAGTCCGCAATTTTAGGTTTGGCGGCCGAAATCACTGAAATCAATGTCGATTTACCTGCGTTGGGATAGCCGATTAGGCCGACATCGGCCAGAACTTTCAGTTCCAGAATGAAGATGGTTTCTTCTCCGGACTCACCCGCCTCAATTTTTCGGGGTGCCTGGTTGGTTGCCGTGGCGAAGGCTGCGTTACCTCGCCCGCCCCGACCTCCTTTGGCCACTAACTCCATCTGTCCATTCTTGTCTAGGTCAAACAGGAGCTGTTCGTGAGCTTCGTTGTACACCTGTGTTCCGACCGGGACATCCACCACCAGCTCCGCACCGTCTTTTCCATGCCGGTTCTGACCCGAGCCGTGGCCTCCCCTGCCTGCTTTGAAGTGCTGCCGATATTTGAAGGGGAGCAGGGTGTTGAGATGTGGGGTAGTACGAAAGTAGAGGTGCCCGCCGTTTCCGCCGTCACCGCCGCTGGGTCCTCCCCTCGGAACGTATTTCTCCCGTCGAAAGGCCAGACAGCCGTCTCCGCCGTCTCCCGCTTTGACATGGATTTTTGCGTGATCAACGAACATGACTACCGCATGGAGAGCAGAGGAAACAGGAGGTGGAAGGGATTGCTCGGATAGTTCGCTGGTTCGTTAATTTGCGGTGATCACGTGGACGAAATGGCCCTTGTGTCCGCGTTTCTGGAACTTTACGGTTCCTGCTGCCGTGGCGAAAAGAGTGTCGTCCTTTCCTAACCCCACATTGTTTCCCGGCTTGATGGGTGTGCCACGTTGCCGCACCAGGATGGATCCACCAGTGACGAACTGACCATCGAATCGCTTGACTCCCAGCCGTTGCGACTGACTGTCACGGCCGTTCTTGGAACTTCCCAGCCCTTTTTTGTGTGCCATAAGCCTAAGTGCCTCGTCTTATTCCTTTTTTTGGGCGCTCTTTTTGGTCACCTTGGTCGTTTTCTTCTTGGAGGTCTTTGTTTTTGATGCCGAGCTGTTGGTCTTGGTAGGTGCAGCCGTCTTTTTCTTGACCGTCTTTTTCTTGACCGTCTTTTTTGCGCTCACCTTCGTTTTGGACGCAGGCTTGGTGGCTTTCTTTACCGCCACCTTGGCTGGCTCGGAGTCTGCCTTTCGGGCCTCTGGCTTTTCAGTCGTGGGAGGCGCTGCAGCAGGCGGTTCCGGATCTGCTTGAGGCTTGGCCTTTGCTCCCAGTGCTATCTTTTCGATGCGAACCGTGGTGACCAGCTGTCGATGACCCTTTCGTCTTCTGTATCCCTTACGGCGCTTGAACTTGAAAACGATGATCTTGCCCAGCTTACCCTGGTCAGCAATCGTCCCGACAACCTGACCTCTCTCCACCCAGGGTGTTCCCAGATGAGCCGTTTCCTCATCCCCTACCAGAAGTACGCGATCGAAATTCACCTTTTCACCGATCTCACCCTGTAATCGTTCCAGGTTGATGAGATCGCCTTCGGCAACCCGATATTGTTTGCCTCCGCTTTCAATTATTGCGTACAAGATGTTGGTACTCCTTCACATGGACCGTCTAGAAAGCTGGGATTATACTGAGAAATCGAGCGCCCTGTCAAAAAAGCCCCGAGCCCCGGGGCCATGGAACCGTAGGTCTCTCTTGGGAACGGGAAACTTAATCGGTTGAGATGCATATATGAGGATGTCGACTCTTTTTAAAGGGGGGGGGAGTTCTGAGCACAAGGGTATCCGTAATCGTCCACCTGGCTTGAGCGGACGCCAGCGACGGCCTGCTTGATTTAGTATAATAAATGGGTTTAGACTGATCTTTTTTTGGCCGGAAACACCGGAGGTCGAGGGGTCTTGCCGTCACACGATAAATTCGAACAAATCGAAGAGAAATATGAAGGCATCAGAGAGCTAATTAATCTGGGAAAAGAGAAGGGCTACCTTCTTTACGACGAGGTCAACGATGCCTTGCCAGACAATAGCGCTTCCTCGAAGGACCTCGACAGCATTTTCTTTCTGTTTGGAGAAGCCGGAATTGAAGTCATTGATTCCGAACAACAGCTAGAAGCCGCCAAGCGAAAAATCCGTTCCAAATCGGCAGGGGATCAAGAGCCGGGTTCCACTACCGGAAGCCTGGAAAAAACCAACGATCCAGTTCGGATGTATTTACGGGAGATGGGGACGGTCCCTCTTTTGACCCGCCAGGGCGAGGTGGAGATTGCCAAGAGAATTGAAAAAGGTCAAAAGAGCGTAATCAAAGCACTTTCCCGCTCGCCTGTGGTCATTGCAGAGACCTCAAGGTACGGCGACAAACTCCGAAAAAACGAAATCAGCATCAAGAGCCTCGTGAAGTTCGTCGAGGAAGAGTTGACCACTGACATTCAGGCCAAACGGCGTCGTTTGGTCCTGAGGCGTGTCAATCAGATCGCTGCTTTGGACAGAGAAGCTGCCAAGGTAAGGGTTCGGCTGCGTCGGTCAAAAAAGGATGGGAGAACCTACAAAAGGCTGCTTTCTCAGCTGGCTCGTTATCGTATTCCCATGGCTCGCATCGTGCGGGATCTGGGTCTGATTCCCGGGATTTACCAGAGACTTGTCAATTTAATCAAGAGAACGGTCGATCGCATCGTCACCCTGGAAAGAGAATCCAAAAAACTCAAGAAGTTACAGGAATCTCCCTTGAAACTGGACGAAGCGAAAAAAGTGAAGTTGCGATTGCGGGCGATCACAAAGGAGATCAAGGAGATTGAAGACGAGGTGCTCGCTTCACCGGCGGGGCTCAAACGAACTCTGGCAGCCATTAAACAGGGGGAGCTGGAAGCGGAAATTGCCAAAAAAGAGTTGGTGGAAGCCAATCTGCGATTGGTGGTGTCTATTGCCAAGAAGTACACCAACAGAGGACTTCAGTTTCTCGACTTGATTCAAGAGGGCAACATCGGTTTGATGAAGGCAGTCGACAAGTTCGAATATCAAAGAGGGTACAAGTTCTCAACCTACGCGACCTGGTGGATTCGCCAGGCCATAACGCGAGCCATTGCTGATCAGGCCCGAACCATACGAATCCCAGTCCACATGATTGAGACGATTAACAAGTTGATTCGGACCTCGCGTGCACTGGTTCAGGAATTTGGTCGAGAGCCCACCTCTGAAGAGATTGCAGAGAAGATGGACATCGCCGTCAGCAAAGTTCGGAAGATATTGAAAATTGCGCAGGAGCCGATTTCGCTGGAGACTCCCATCGGCGAAGAGGAGGATAGCCATCTGGGAGACTTTATCGAGGACCAGGGTATTGTTTCCCCCGCTGAGGCGGTCATCAATATCAATCTGAAGGACCAGACGTCTGTGGTCCTACAAACCCTGACGCCGCGAGAAGAACAAGTCATCCGCATGCGCTTTGGCATCGGCGACGGAAGTGAACACACTTTAGAGGAGGTCGGGCAGAGGTTTTCAGTTACCCGTGAGCGTATTCGCCAGATTGAAGCCAAGGCCCTTCGCAAGTTACGCCACCCTTCACGCAGCAGGAGGTTAAAAGCCTTTCTTGAAAGCGTGGGCAAGGAAGGGATTTGAAAACTACAAGGGCGGTTATACCGCCCCTTTTTTTTGGGAACCGGCAATGACAAGAAGAACCATGGTCGAGTAGACCAATCGACTCGGTTTTTCCATTGCCCTGAATGGGCCCATAGCTCAGTTGGTTAGAGCATCTGACTCATAATCAGACGGTCGTAGGTTCGAGTCCTACTGGGCCCAAGCATTTGAAATGGTCGGAAACTCAGGATGAAACAAAAGTGAACACACATCTCCAGCTCTTGATAAGCTTCCAGCACCTGGATTCGAAGATCAGCCAATTGCAGGAGCGCACCCACGAAATCCCCGAGTCTATTGAAGAACTCAACAGCACGCTTGATGACAGTCGAAGAGAAATAGAAGAGGCTGAAACGCTTCTGGGAGAGGAAAATGCCCGGAGACGTGATTTGGAACTGGATGTCGAGGCCTTGCGAGAGCAGTTGTCGAAGTACCGATCTCAGTTGACGGAGGTGAAAACCAACAAGGAGTATCAGGCGGCTCTTCATGAAATTGCCACTGCAGAAGGAGCGATCGCTACGAAGGAGGATCAGGTCCTGGAAGGGATGATGGTCATTGAGGAGAAGGAGCAGCTTGGTGAGAAATTGAAGAGAGGATTCGAGCACAAGGAGAAAGAAATTCTTCAAAAGCGCAGCAAACTGGAAAAGTTTGCTTCTGAGGCCCAGGCTCAAATTGATGGTTTGGAAAAAGAAAAGAGTCAACTGGGCACCCAAATTCCCGAGGAACTCAGTCAACAGTATGGCAAGATCGCAACCGCACGGAATGGCCTGGCCCTTGCGGAGGCAAAGGACCAATCCTGTCAGGCGTGCCACGTGAAGTTGCGGCCCCAGCTTTTTGCTGAACTCAAGACGAATCAGGAAATCATTACCTGCGAGAACTGCAACCGCTTTCTGTATTGGGCTGGATAGATTGGATTAACATGAGTCAATTCGGTCTATCTCATGT
>JAPYTY010000088.1 GCA_029942065.1 Acidobacteriota bacterium
CCCTTGGGCCGAAGAAAGCCCCAACCCATCCTGATACAACTCGGCAAGAATATCGGCGATATTGCCTGCCGTGTTGTTCTCAACCTGATAGACAAAGATCTTGATGTTGGTGCCGGTGGTCGTGGCATCCAGTTTCTCTACCCATCTCTGGACTTCCTGGAACACTGAAGGGGAGCGAGTCACAACCAGCAGACTGTTCAACCGTTCGATGGTCACGATGCGCACCCCTGTCGCTGCCCCCCCAGGGGCAAAGATCAGGGCAAGATCCGCAGCGATATTGGTAGCCTGGTTGTAACGGACCGGAATGAGATCCACGGTTGTACGATCGAAATATTGCGTATCCAACAGCTCCACAAGCTTGAGAACCTGCTCGATGTTCCTCCTGAAGTCGGTGATCATGAGCATGTTGGCGGTCGCATAATTGATCACGTTGGCACCGTTTGACACGAAAGGGGTAATCAGCGTGATCATATCGGCAGACGGAACATAGTGAAGGGAAATGATATAGGTCGCAACCCCTTCCGGACCGGTTGCCAGGTCACCCTCTTGCTGTGGAATGCTCAGCGCGGACACCACCGGCTGAGCTTCCGTGGGCGCTGGTTGGGACGACTGGGGAGCAGGCACCGACTGAACAGAACCGGGGTCGGCTGGAGACTGCTCTACAGCCGGAGCCTGAGGCTCCTCCTGCCCAACTGTTGATGGAGCCTGGGGATCAACCACCAGTTCATGAGGAATCTTGGTCGCCTGTCCCAGGGGGATAATGACGTACATGTCATCCTGTTTGACGATTCCCTGACTATTCATTTGAAGGAGCTGTTCCAGGACCTCGAAGGCGTTCTCTCTGGGAATTTCCCCCACGGTGTAGATGCTGGCAGCCCCTCCCACTGCCGGAGTAATGACATAGGAATATCCCAGCTCGCGCATCACCGTATCGATCACGGTCGTGAGGGGAACATTGGTGAATTGGAAAACCAGGCCTGAAGAGGGCTCCGGGGGCTCCGTCTGGGTACTTTCTTCCGAGATCGGCGCTTGTGGTTCCGGCGGAGTTACCTGTTCCTGTGACGGTTCAGTTTGTTCGTCCGACTCCGATGGTTCCTGAGCTGCCTCTTCCTGAGAAATCTGCTCTGGGAGATCCTCCTCCGGTTCGGTGGATAGATCCGGTTCCGGGGCAACTTCCTCCAATTCGACAGGCTCCTGGGCTGCAATCGACTCCTCTGTGGAAGAAGACTCCTCCTGCACGGATCCAGCAAAAACAATGACTGGGACCTGACCACTCAATAATAGGGCTATTGCAAAACAAAATACTCTCATCATAATTACTTCAAAACACTTGTAAATGGCATTCTTGTTACCGACCCGGCGTTCTCTGAGAGGCTCTCGCCTGAGAGTCAGCTGCCGGAGCCGCCTGCCCTGAAACCACCGAAACCTCAATCCCGGTGCCCTTGGGCTGACCGGCCGAACTGCTGCTGGAGCTCTGCACCGCCGCAGGTGCAGAGCCCACCGTGATCACGGAAATTACAGCGGCAGTGCCTTTGCCTACTTCAGCGGGAACCGACATGTGTGCTTCCGACATATCCAGAAGTTCTTCATGGTCCTTCCATCTCAATCTCACCACCGAGTCTCCAATCTCTGCTACCCGGTAGCCCTGAACTGAATCTCCGACGTACACGGTACGCACCTGCGCCGGCTGACCGTCTTCGGTAGCAGTCAAGATAGCCTGCCTCTTTCCGTTCACAACCGACAGACCGTGCAGGAAGGGCCGGTCGGTCCAGGTTGGAGGTTCCTCTTCTGCGATCTCCTCTTCAGCCCCCTCTCCTTCCTCCTCCTCCTCAACTGCCGGGGGACGCCGATCCTCTGAGAAAAGATTCCTCTCTGAAATGACGATGAAATCAGAAAAAGGCAGGGAGGGACTCATCGGCTCGATACCCGAGAAAGGTGCGTCCCGCCCTTCCGTCCGGTTGACAATTCGCTCGAGGCTGTAGGCCTTCTCGAAATTTTCCCAGGCGGAAATGAATCGCATTGCTATCAAGCCAATACCCATCAGCATAAAAAAGTTGATGAAAACAACCCGTCGTTTCATCTGTTCCACCCACTATTGATGCTCAACATCCTAAAAAAGTTGAATGAACCCGGAAACATTCATGCGCGGCTGGATGCGTACTTGCTCCCTGGAACGAAAACTATTGAGGAAAAAATTCTCCACCATGAAGAATTTGGGATGAGCAGAAAGAGCGTACAGGAAGTTGGCCAGCTGCAGCATGTCGCTCTGGAGGTTGATCTGCAGGGTAACCTTGACGTAGTCCTCACCGACCTCCCGCTCCTGCAAAGGGTTGCTGCGAGTCACTCGAATATCGTTTTCAGCTGCCAGACCGCGCACGATCTCCTCCAGCTGAATGGTCGCCAGGCCCGTCTCCTGGGCGTCGAGCAACCTCTGGCGGTATGCGGCCAGCGCCCGGTCAAGATTGCCCAGTTCGGCTCCAAACATCCCCTCTTCTTGAAGGACCTGTATGTAGCGCTCCAGCAGCTCCTCCTTCTTTTCAAGTTCGTCTTCCACCTGAGCCGTGGCATCATAAAAGGGGAGGATCACCCCCATTACCACCAAAATCACGAATCCAGCGCCGCCGAGGACGATCAAGGCTCTTTGATCCCGCTTCATTAGTTTTTTCATTTTCACTAATCCTTTGAAGGATTCGCCCGAACCCTGGCTTCAAAGCTGAATCTTTCTCCATCCTGTCGGTTGCGGTCCGGGGTAATGTAGCGTGACTCCACGCTTTCCAGAGACTGGGAATCCAGCAGTGTTTTCAGCAATGCCGAAGCGGAACCAGAAAAGCCGTTCAAGGTGACCCGATCTCCCTGTATATTCACGTTCTGCAAAAAGGAATCATCTGGTATTTTTTCCGTCAACTCCTTGAGAACTGTAAGAACCGTCTGATGGCCTTCCATAAAACCCTGAAGTGCCTCCAGCTCATCCAGGCTGTCTTCCATATCGCTTCTCAAACCCATGGTCTGGTCTACTTCGGGCTGGAGAAGCTGAATCTGAGATTCAACCTGGTCAAGAAGCTGCCGCTGCTGAACATACTCCCGCGTCATCACGGCCAAACCCATGATAACCAACAACCCTGCCAACACCAGCGAGGTCACAAGACTGGGTCTTTCAGCAATCACGCGCTTTTCACGGGGAATCAGGTTTATTTTTCCGGGACGGGATTTCCTGATCCCGGAAATGGCCAGGCCGATAGCACCCACGCAGTCGGCTGTTCTGGAAGTCGAAATGACTCCCTGCTTCTTCAGATTAAGCTTTTCGGACAACAACTCGCAGTCATCAAATCTTTCACGGAACCCTTCGATGAAATCTTCTGCCAGGAGACCGCTCAGATAGATCTTGTCCAGTCCCTCCCAGACCAGATCCAGATGGGAGAAAAATCGACCCAGCTCTTCCAATATCCACTCAAAGGTCAAATCCTCCGGAGATACGAGGATCTTCTCCGAAAAGAACTGCTCGGGACCCGTAACCAGAACCAACTCCATCCCATCCGGATCGATGGCCACCACCAGATGAGGAGCCTTCTGGGGATACCCGTCTTCATGTACTGAAAAGACATGAAACAGACCGACACCTGAGATGCGAATCGCGGCCGGGTAGAGGTTCAGTTCACGAAAAACATTGAGACGTTCCTCCAGGTACTCCCGGGGGACCATGATGGTCTGAACCAGCAACTTGTTGGTCTGGACATTCCGTTCAAGCACCACATAATCGCTGTAGGATTGCTCCTCTTCCCCCGGCTCAAATTTCTGTAGCTGAAACTGCACCACCTGAGCCAGATTCTCTTCCACGTCCAGGGGCAGTTCAATCTCCCGAACCACCACCTGATCCCGGGAAAGGCCCAAAATGATATTGTCCCGGTCCAGGCCGTCGACTTCCTCGAACTTCTCAACCCAGGAGTACAGCTCCCCAGGCGGCAATTCCCGGTAGTTTTCGATCTGATCGCAGCTTCTTAGAACGTATCCCCGGAGCCCCTTGGAGACCACGGCAAAGGTAAGACGGTTGCCACGAATTTCGACGCCCACAGCTGAATCAAGGTAGAACATGGTTTTTTCGTTTGTTCGTTGGTTCGGTTATGACCTGATATTACGCCTTTTACTCTGTCTGGTTGTGTGCTTTTTACGTCGCCCCTTCAGGGCTCAAATCCTTTTAATACCTTCAATCCTGGGGCTCACGCCCCAGGCCATTACATACCGCTCCTTCGGAGCTCCGAAGTTTTCCAGAGGCCGCCACGGATTCGGCGCCTGAGGCGCCTCCCACATTTCCGGAAGGCCGTGCTTCTGTACGACCCTGCCGACTGACCCAAAGGGCGCACCGCCGTGCGCCCCTGCACATTGATTTATGGTCTCCATCACAGTTCTATGTTCGATTCGTTCCAGTACAGGACCGAATAGCCTTTCGGGGAAGTTGGATCCACCCGTACCACGCAGCGGATACGGCCTATCACCTCTGAATCATCGAGATATCCATCGCTGACCAAAGTATACACATTGGAACGAACGGTGGAGAGCACACGAGAGGCTTCCGTCGGGATCCCGGGAATTCTTTCCATGATCTCCGCGACATTAGTAATGGGCGCCTCCTGTCTCATGGCGACGATCTCCGTGGCAACATTGAAATCCAGGCCCGGGATTGCCGCCAATACCGGCAGGGGAGCAGAGTTGACGTTGATGCGATTGATGGTGGTGAAGGTGGTCAAATACTTTTGCAGAGCGTAGTACTCGATTTGTGCTCCATCCTGGGTCGTGCCTTTGTGGCCATAATAGATTTCCGGTGTGATTCCCTTGACCAGAAGAAGCTCTTCGGGAACATCAAAAAGGCCATTTTTGGCCAAATAGGGTTCCTGGAGTGCCTGGTAATAGTTGCTCTCGGCACCATTGAGTCGGTTCAAATCATCCCGATCCCGCCAATCCTCAATGGAATCGGTGATCATGTCGGCCTCCGCCTCTTCAAGGCCGACCATGATCAAAAGATTGTAAAGGAGATAACCGGGCGCAAGGTTTACATTCATCTTGCCGGTTTCATCACCGATCTGCACCCGGGCACCTCCACGAGCCAGGGGAAGGTCGATATAGCCGGTTAAAACCGGAGGGATGGCTTGTAAATCCCCCTCTCGTCTCTGCTGGATGCGAGCAAATGCCGTCTGGGCTTCGATGGCTTTGTAAATCGCATATTCAATCCCGGCACGGGCCAGGTAGTAGGATTCTTTCTGGTCTACCACATTTCGGGCGGCGTCGACCTCGGTGCGAATCGAGGTGGAAAACGAGAGCGCCAGCATGCTCATGGCCATCATTACCCACAGGACCACCACCAGAACGGCCCCTTCCGAATTGTGGAAGAATTTAAATCCACTCATCTTTGGATCAACCTCTGAAACCCCTGCCTCACCTAAGTCCCAAAGAAATTGGCATTGATAGGGACAATGAGGTGGTGCTCGTCATAGCTAATTTTTATGGCCTGGGGAACGGCCGACATCTCTTCCCCGGTCCAGTAGTTCGCCCATTCATAGCTCTCGGACTCAGGGTTGTATCCGTAGTAGATGAACTCCAAATCGGTGACCTGCTCGATCAGGGGAAGCGAATCCCCATCGGGCGCATCCACCATGGCCATGAAGCTACCCATTCCCAGGTAGCGGGCCTCCAGAGCTCCCAGAAAAAAGTCCCCAGCTTCGTCCTGTGCCAGTCCGTAACGAACGATGGTCAGGCCTGGATTCTCCTGCAACATCAACGGGGCGACGGTGGCGAAGGTCACCGAGTCGGGAGTTCCGTGAAACAGAGGAATCCGGGTAAAAGCAGGCAACTGTTGTCCCTGGGCCGCAGCCTGCTGGATGTCTATAAAGGATGCCGAGGGCCGGACCGGATACAAAGAGCCGATCTGTCGCTTGATCAGATCCTGAAGCACCCTCCGTCTGGCCTCGAACTCCAGACGTTCCTGACTTTTCTCATAACTATTCAAGGCCAGTCGAAAAGAAGAAAAAACGACACCGGCCATGAGACTGAGGATGGTGAAAGCGACGATCAGTTCCAGAAGAGTGAAGCCGCTGGCCGCTGGTCTTCGCCCAGCGCGTTCCTCCTGACTCCTGACTCCTGGCTCCTGGCTCCTGGAAATAATGCTCATTGCTGGGTACCGAAAAGACGGCGAATGGCGTCCGCAGGGGGGTTGCGCCTAGGACCGGCGGTTTCTTTGGGAACGGTTTTCAGGCATACCGTTCGGTACAGCTTGCCATTACGATCATTTTTGAAATAAACGTCTACCTGAATGCTCAGCAAGTAAGCACCCGGTTCGACGATGTCAATCCCAAACTCGTCGTCCGGCGCCTCCCAGTTCCGCACCTCGGCCGTGTAGGCGAACTCCTCATCCAGATCATCGGAAAACGACATCTCTCCTCGAACGGCCTCGTTGCTGAGGATTTCATTCATGACGTTTTCGGCATGATTCATGGCCTGATGAGCCATATCGATGCGGTGAATGTTCTTGAGCCCTCCCGCGAAGATCTGCATCACCACGCCCACACCCATCCCCAGGATGGCCAGGGCCACCACGATCTCCAGAAGAGTGAACCCACGAGTACTTCTCACAGTCATAAAATTGCCAATCAACGGCCAGTGCTCAGTTGAATTCCTCCTTTAACACCCGGGCGAAGCCGGTGATCGGATCCACCCAAATTTCGATTTCCCGGGTCTCGTTTTGCAGGTAAAAGGATCCCCCCGAACTCCTGCCGTTGGGATAAAAATTGACTCTCACCAGAGGCCCTTCGAACTGCTCCTCCTGGACTGCGACGGAAACCCTTTCAGGGAGTAAAAACCGGCGCTGTTCCTGCTCGAATTCGTTGGCCAGAACGTAATAATCCGGACTCTCTTGACTGGACACCAGGATGATGCGGAAGACCTCCTGTCTGGCGATGGCACGGGAGCGTGCCTGTTTCATTCGAGTAATCAGGTCCCGCCCCGCGGTTTCAAGTTCCAGCCCTCTCAGGCCTCTTGAAAAAGAGGGCATCACCATGCCTGCGGCCAGCGCTACCAAGATCAGCACGATCAACAGCTCGAAAAGGCTGAAGCCTTTTCTTGAAGAGAGGTCACTCCCAGGAGTTGACATCCGCATCATCTCCCTCACCGCCCTCTTCCCCATCCGAACCAAAACTCCAGATATCGTAGTCGCCAAAGTCACCGGGAAAGCGGTATTGATAATCGCGACCCCAGGTATCTTTGGGAACATTGTTCTTTGCTAGATAGGGTCCGCTCCAGTTGGAATTTCCCGGGTCTTCGACCAGGGCCTGCAACCCTTGAGCGTTGGTTGGATAGCGGCCCACATCGAACCGATACAAGGCCAGAGCGTTTCCCAGTTCTGCGATCTGCAGCTTTGCCACCTGCGCCTTGCTCTCACCCACCCGGTTCCACAGCCTGGGGCCCACGACTCCGGCCAGGAGCCCCAGAATGACCAGCACGACAATTAATTCAATCAGAGAAAACCCCTGCTCCCGGCCCCATCGGTCTCGCTTGAAACCCTCCGACCTGTTTTTCATGCTTCGTTCCATAGCTCTATTGCTCCATTGTTCTTTTGTTCCTCTACAGCGGAACATCGTTGATACTGAAGATGGAATACAACATGGACACCACCATCACCCCGATTATGATTCCCATGATCAAAATAATGGCCGGCTCAAACATGGCCACCAGCCGTTTGAGCGACAACCTGAGTTCACGGTCATAGGTTTCAGCGATTTGCAGCAGCATGTCGTCCAGTTTTCCCGGTTCCTCTCCCCATGGTGATCATGCTGGGAATGAGCGCAATTCTGACCAA
>JAPYTY010000089.1 GCA_029942065.1 Acidobacteriota bacterium
GGGCACGGCACTGGCCTTACCGTTGCTGGAATCAATGGTGCCCGCCCTGGCTGCGATGGAAAGTACCACGGCCAAACGGGCGACCCGATTGTCCTTCGTCTATTCTCCGAACGGGATGATCATGGACCATTGGACGCCGCTGACCGAAGGTGCCGGTTTTCAGTTGCCTCCGACCTTGCAGCCCTTGGCCCCCTTTCGGGACCGCATGCTGGTCCTGAGCGGCCTGAGCCACAACCTGGCCTATCCACAGCCTGGAGAAGGTGAGGTCGCACCGCATGAGCGCGCCGGGGCCACCTTCCTGACGGGCGTCCATCCCAAAATGGAAGGCAATGTGGGGATCTCGGTGGACCAGATTGCCGCCCGGGAACTGGGCAAGCAAACCCAGCTGGCCTCGCTCGAGCTGGGCCTGCACAACCTGGGTCTCCACAACACCGATGTTGCAGGAGTGTGCGAAAGAGGTTGGAGCTGTGCCTACCTCAACACCCTCTCCTGGAGTACCGCCACCACGCCGCTTCCCAGCGAAGGCCGTCCGCGCGCAGTCTTTGAGCGCCTTTTCGGGGACAGCGACACCACTGATCCGGCCCAACGGCTGGCCCGAATTCAGCAGGACGGCAGCCTGCTGGACTCGGTGACCGAGGCGACCACGGATTTAATGAGCCAGCTCGGTCCCAGGGACCGGGTCCAGCTCAGCCAGTATCTTGATGCTGTTCGAGATATCGAGCGCCGTATCCAGATCGCTGAAGGACAGACCTCTCGTGAGATTCCAGCGGTGGACCGGCCGGCCGGCTATCCGGCCACCTTCGATGCGTACGCCAGGCTGATGTTTGACTTGCAGGTGCTGGCCTACCAGACCGACATGACCCGGGTCAGCACCTTCATGATGGGTCGGGAATCGAGCAACCGGGCCTTTCCCGAGATCGGCATCCCCGATGCCCACCATCCCCTGTCGCACCACCGGGGAGATACGGCCAAGATCGCCCAGCTCATCCAGATCGATCTTTATCATGCCAAATTGTTTGCCTATTTCCTGGAGAAAATGCGGACTACCCCGGACGGCGACGGTTCCCTGCTCGACAGTACCGCGATTGTTTTCGGCAGCGCCATCAGCGACGGCAATGCACACTCGTACAGCGACCTGCCCATCCTGCTGTTCAGCGGCAGAGAGGGCCAGATCAAGCAGGATCGTCACCTTCGATTTGCCAAGGACACACCGATGTCGAATCTCTACCTGACCATTCTGGGCAATCTGGGGATTCCGGTGGAGAACTTCGGCGACAGTACCGGAAAGCTCGAACCGCTGTCTCTGGTTTAAAGGTCGATATCCGAGGGTATGAGCATGGATTTTAAAATTCTGGGTTGGGGGCCGGCGGTCCTGCTGTCGTTGACAGGTCTGGTAGCGGAGGTTCAAGATCTTCGCCTGGTCGAAGCGGCCAAAGAAGGCGCCCGGGAAACCCTGCATCGGTTGGTCGAAGAGGGAGTGGATGTGAATCTGGCTCCGGTGGATGGCGAGACGGCGCTTCACTGGGCGGCCCACCGGGATGACCTGGAAACGGCACAACTACTGATCGGCGCCGGTGCCGAGGTCAATGCGGCCAACGCCTACGGAGTCACCTCTCTTTCCCTGGCCTGCACCAACCGAAACGCTGAGATGGTCGAAAAACTGCTCCAGGCCGGAGCCGATCCCAACGCCACCCGGTGGACCGGAGAGACGGTCCTGATGACCTGTGCTCGTACCGGCAGCCTGACCTCAGTGAAATCGCTGCTGAACCAGGGAGCCGATCCGAATGCCAGGGAGACCCGGTGGGAGCAGACCGCTTTGATGTGGGCGCTGGCCGGCGGGCATCCGACGGTCGCAGGGGCGCTGATGGAGCACGGTGCCGACATCCGGGCCCAATCGAGCCAGGGCTTCACGGCTTTGATGTTTGCGGCCCAGCAGGGAGATGGGGACTCGGTTCGCATGCTGCTGGCAGCGGGAGCAGACCTCAAACACTCCACACCCGAGCACGGCAATGTGTTGACGGTGGCGAGCGGCAGCGGCCATGAGGCCCTCGCCCTTTTCTTGCTGGAGAAGGGTGCCGATCCCAATTCCCCGAACGGCCGCGGGGTGACTCCTTTACATTTTGCGGTGCCGGAGGGACTTTCAACCTTCGACGGCCTTAAATACGACGACTTCTACCGGGTGCTTCCTCCCAACATGTCGGAACTGGCGACGGCGCTGCTGGCCCATGGAGCGGATCCCAACGCCCAGATCAAAAGAGCCAATCCACTGGGACCGGATGCCCCCGCCAAGGAACACGGGATGGCCATGCAGACGCCCTTTTTTCTGGCAGCCCTGGCCGGAGATATCGAGATACTCAGACTTCTGGCCGCCCACGGAGCCGATCCTCAGCTGGCAGCTGATCGGGGAGTGACGCCACTGATAGCAGCGGCGGGAGCCTCCCGTTATCGCTGGGCAGGGACGCTGGACAGGACCCTCGGGAATGCCCTGGAAACCGTCAAGGTGCTGGTGGAACTGGGTGCCGACGTCAATCAGATCAGCTCGCAGGGCCAGACCGCGATGCACTCTGCGGCCTTCACGGGACAGGATGAGATTATTCAATTTCTGGCCGACCAGGGCGCCGAGGTGGACCTGGTGGACAGCTCCGGACAGACGCCCTGGACGATGGCTCAGGGACTGTCCCCCGGAGTCGCCACTCAGGGGCGATATGGGATTTTCCAGAGTACCTCGGAACTGCTGGAGAAACTGGGTGCTACTCCCAGGAAAGTGGAACGTGGTCTTCTTCGCAGCGATCCCGTCGCGATTCGCCGTTAGGCCGGGAGACACTCAGGTTGTTCTCGGTCGGTCTCTTCAACTTATCCCATGATTACGCTTCCGGTGCCCTCCCGAACGTGGGAGTGCATAGAGTGTCTTGGTGGTATGGGGTCCAGAACCCCGAAGGGGTGATGTGAAATAGCCTGGGGCGTGAGCCCCAGGATTGAACGTGTTGCCAGTGAAGGAGCCCTGTAGGGGCGATGTAGGGAAACCGTCAATTAGCATGACATCGCCCTTACAGGGCTCTTTCTTTTGCTGACCCAAACAACCTGGGGCTCACGCCCCAGGCTATTCTATGCCGCCCCTGTGGGGCTCACGCCCCAGGCTATTCTATGCCGCCCCTGTGGGGCTCCGGAGAAGTAAACCCAGGATGCCATATGTAAAGGATGGCCTGACAATGGACACCTCGGGCGCCTAACCGTCAGGCTGGCGCTTTCTTCGCTCCGCTCAGATGAAGGCGACGCTTCTGCAGTAGAGGGGGTGTGAGATATGCGGGCTAAAAACTGAACACGTAGGTGAGTTTGGCGATCAGAGCCCGTTCCGTGACCTCTCCGGTTGAAGTCCTCCGCTCGTTGTAGACCAGGAATAAATCGCTCAGAGGTCGGTGAATCAGGTTGAAGCGGATGTTGCTGCTGATCTCTTGCAAATCGCTGTTGTACTGGATCAGGGTGTTCAGGAACATCCTCGGGTTAAAGGCATAGTCGAGGCGCGTGGTCACCAGATCGGTAGCGAAGACTCCCGAGGGCAGGTCGATATTATCGTGCCTCCAGCTCACCTGGGCACGAAACTGGGGGGTCTGAAATTTCCCTGTGGCTCGATAAGTGTCCTTGTCCCCGTCAAAAAAGGTGCCCGTGGTTACTTCTCCCGATCCACTGAACATGCGGCTCTGGTCACTGCCCACCACCAGGATAAACTCATTGAAATCATAGCCGCCGCCGGCGATGGATTGACCGGGGCGTATCGCAAAAGGCTCGGTGAGCCTCTCGAATCTTGACCTGGCACCGACCCAGATCAAAGAGCCATTGTGAAAGCTCGCCTGAAAGCGGGCATCCAGGGTCCGGGTTTCCAGCAAGTTGTCCTGGTCGGTGATGTAATCCAGATTGACGGACGGCTCAAGTTGACGAATCGAAGGGATGCGTTCCCCGGGCCGGGGCCGAATGGCCAGCCGGCCCGTCGTTTTTCGGATTCCACTGCGGGGGACGAAGCCCACCTCTGGATCAAAGTTCTCCTGGATCGAGAGGTAGCTGCCGGCCAACGAAAGGAAGGGATCCTGCCATCCGATCCGAAACAAACCGGAGAACTGCTGATCACTGATCTCGGGTGTGCTGGTCTTCATCAGAAAAGAAGAGATATCCAGGAATCTCCGGAAGGTCAGATTGGCGTCCACGCCGTAGGTTCGGTTGAAATCTCCGCCCATTTCCTGTTTGTTGATGAAAATGCCGCCTATATCCGAGTTGCGAAGAATATTTCGACGTACACGGGCCACTGAAAAGTTGGTGGAAGAGGCCTCCTCGAAATCATCCACCTGCAGCGACAGAAAACCCAATCCGTAGTCTCCGGCGAGCCCCGTGAATCGGGCACCGCCCAGTATGGGAACCAGTCCGCCTCCAGAGATTCCGATGCGGCGGCTAAAAAACGGAATAACATCGCGGAAGGCACCGAAAAATCCACCCCCCGTGCCGGGCCCGAACTGGAAGATATTGGCATTTTCCAGAAAGAATTCCCGCTTTTCAGGGAAGAACAGGCTGAAACGGGTCAGATTGATCTGTTGGTCGTCTGCTTCAACCTGGGAGAAGTCCGTGTTGACGGTCAAGTCCAGAGTCATGTGTGAGCCGACTGCGTATTTGACGTCCAGGCCGGCATCCGGGACAAAGTCCACATCATCCTGGCGTCGGCGCACCACCGGCAGGCTTACATAGGGTTTGACATACAGGCTCCTACCCGGTCGGACTCTCTCCAGGCCCTCCAGCCTTCCGGCCCAGGAGACACGGTTGATAAAGTAGGGACGCGGAATCAGGGCCCAGTGGACGACTTCATTCTTGCGCCGCATCCGACGTAAAAAATTGATGCCCCAGGTCTGGCTCTCGACGCTTTGAAACCGAAGGCTCTTGAAGGGGATCGCCATTTCCGCCTGCCAGCCGGCGTCCGTGATCTGGCTTCCGGCATGCCAGATGGTATCCCAATCCACGTTGACCTTTCGGCCGTCGTTGCCGAACTGGGAATCGTGTTTGGCTCCCGCCGGGTTGGTACTGAAGAGCATCCCGTTTCGATCATCGTTGAAGGTATCCAGAACCACTGCAAATACATCGGTATCAAAGGGAGTGTAATCCCGGGTCATGTCGTTGACCACCACCCCTTCGGCTCCCTGGGAATCAAAGCAGCGCACACCAATATAAAGGAACTGATCATCGTAGAGGATTCTCACCTCGGTGGCTTCGCTTCCCGCTTCGCCCGTGTCGGGATCCTGTTGAAGGAAGTCACTGATGGGCTGGGCCAGTTCCCACTGGGGTTCGTCCAGGAAGCCGTCGATTACAAGGGGCTGCCCGATCCGGGTGGCGGTGATTTTCTTTTCCTGGTCGGGGCCGGCAGAATCGAGCTGCGCCCCCAAAGTGAGGGCCGTCGAACAGGCCATCACAACCCAGCTCAGGACTTTTGGCCATCGGGTCCAGATCATGGGTGAGGTTCTCCTTGAGCGGTCTCAGTCCAGGTAACGGTAAATGAGTTCCTCGAAACCTCGGTATACCTGGATGCACTCCTCGTCGTAAAAGGGCAACACCTGCATCAAGATCACCGCTGCGATCTCCTTCTCCGGGTCCGCCCAGAAATGGGTGTTGGCCAGGCCTGCCCAGCTATAGCTTCCCGGTGAGCGCAAATGGCTTTCTTCCTGACCGGCCACTGTTATTTGAAACCCGAGGCCGAACTTGTCCCGTCCGGCTCCCAGTGGAAAAGGTCTGGACAGTGCAGGATTGGGACCCGTCTGGGTCTGGACGACCACCTCGCCGATCTGGTTTCGGGTCATCATGGCCACGGAATCTTCAGTCAGCAGTCGAATCCCATTGAAGGTTCCTCGATTGAGCAGCATTTGCAGAAAATTCACATAGTCCTGTGCCGTGGAGAGCAGTCCGCGATCCCCGAAAATGGTCGGCTGTTGCTCGGGAGGGTTGCTTCGTTCAATAAGGGCGCCGTTTTCTCTCTGGTGACGGGTCACCCGGAGCGGGTATTTCTCCTCGGGAAGGGTGTAATGCGTATCCTGCATGCCGAGTGGGTCAAACATTCTCTTCCGGTAGAACCGGGGCAGGGTTTGTCCGCTTATTTGCTTGACCAAATCGCCCAGAACGCGTGTTCCCATCCCGTAGGTCCATCCTTCACCCGGCTGGTGAAGCAGTGGAAGTTCGGGTTGAGCCAGGCCCGTTTTCTCCTCCAACCCGGACAGGACGCGATTTGAAAAGTTGTAGCCGAATCCCGACGTATGTGTCAGTAGATGCCGGATGGTCACCTGTCGTTCCGTATCCTGGATCGAGTAAGTTCCGTCATCCTCATTGAATGAGGTAAGCACTTCCAGGTATTTCATCCTGGGCATGTACAGGGAGATGGGGTCATCCAGGTCCAGCTTCCCCTCTTCATAGAGCATCATGACAGCGACCGAGGTGACGGGCTTGGTCATGGAGGCGATGCTGAAGATGCTTTCCGTTCGCATGTCCAGATCATTCTCGAGGTCCATCTTTCCAAAGGACTGGTGGTAGAGGATGCGATCCCGGTTGGCGACGATGGCCACAACCCCGGGAATTTTCCCGCTCTCAACGGCGCTTTGAAGCAGTTGGTTGATCTCAGAAATACCCATCTCGTTAATCTCCTGCCGGGCTGCCTCCTCGGGCCGGCAGCCTACCAAAAGGAAAATCGCCGGTATGACCCACAGATATCTCATGGAATGGTATTTTGATCGATAAGAACTTCGGGGACAAGGAAATAAGAAGGGGATGGGAGAAGCGCGCTTCGCGCGCGGAGAAACTTCTCGCTAACGCTCGGAGTGGAGAAACGCGTCGCCTCTGCTCCGCGTGGAGAATGGTCAGGTATTTGATTTCGGATTGGATTCGGATTGGATTCGGATTTGGGAGTTCGGATTTCGGATTTACGGTCAGCGGTCAGCTGTGCCATGTTAAGCTTGACAGCGTATTGCGGGTTGAGTTCTAATAAAAAAAATTATATAGGTGCTAGATGGGGTAGAGCTCGTCACCGGACAAGCCGATTTCAAAAGGTATTTAAGAAGCATTAAGGGGTATTGAAGATGAAATCACGATTTTCGACTGCTTTGACATTAATGGCGGCAATGGTAGCGGTATCTCTGGTTCTGTCCGGATGCGGCAGGACGAGAGGCGACGACACCGTTATTGAACCGGTTCTGGTGTTCAACGAGCTGGTCACGGTGGGCGACCTGGAGCGAAATCCTTCAGATCCCTTTCTGGAGACGGCTCCAGACGGTGATATCGTCATGAGCTGGACCGAGCAGGAACCCGGAGCCAAGGACGACGGTCGTAATCTCCTGGTCTCCACCTTCGACAGCCAGGGCCGGCCCTCCAGCGAGATCCGACAGATGAATGATCAGGCGGGACAGCTCTCCAATCACGGGGGTGAAAATCTTGCCAAGTTCACCGTCAATGCCGACAACGGTATCGCGGCGGTCTGGACTACCCGGGGCGAGGACTATCATACCGGTGATATTTGGTACTCCCACGGTGAGGAAACCGGGGATTTCTCTCCTGCCGTCCGCTTGAATGACGACGAGGCCTCCCAGTGGAACCATGCCTTCTCGGCCATGGCGACCGGCCCGGACGGGAAACTGTATGCAACCTGGATGGACGGACGCAACCGCAACATCGTCGGTTTCGACAATTCTGATCCCAAAAAGAAAAACAAGAGGGTGTATGAGTTGCCCAACTCGCAGCTCATGATGGCCGTCTCCGAGGATGGTGGAAAG
>JAPYTY010000090.1 GCA_029942065.1 Acidobacteriota bacterium
GATCAGATTGGTGTAGCTGCGCTGACGGCTGCTCACCGTCTCAATCACTGAAATGCCACGCTCCTTGGCATGATTTCGGGCGTTGACCTGGTTGATTTCCTCCGAGAGAATGGGCCTCAGGATCGCCTTCAAAACATTATTGCTGATGGGCTTGTAATTGAGTTGTGCGAGATCTCCGTAGTATCGGATGCCCACTTCTGAAAGCCGGATTTCCGAGACCTGTGAGATGAAGGACCCGAGTTTTTCGCCCAAACGGACATAGGGTTGAATCTGATCCAATTCTTTTCCGCTCATGGAGGGGAAGTTGACCGCGTTGAGGATCACTTCCTGCTGGAGGTAGGTGGTTACCTGTTGGGCGATCTCATAGCCTACCTTGGATTGAGCCTCGACGGTGGAACCGGCAATGTGTGGAGTCAGAACCGCTCGGTCTGAAGCAAGCAGCCGGGGATGAATTTCCGGTTCATTCTCAAAGACATCCAATCCGGCTCCTCCCAGCTGGCCTTCCTCCAGTGCATCTGCCAGGTCTTCCTCTGACACCAGCCCTCCTCGAGCCGCGTTGATCAGTAACGCCCCCTTTTTCATCAATTGAAAGGTGCTTTTGCACATGAGATGCCGGGTCTTTTCGTTCAACGGAAGATGCAGGCTGACGAAGTCAGATCGAGATAAAACTTCTTCAAAGGAGCACAGCTCGATGCCCAGATCGTTGATATATTCCTCGCTTACAAAGGGGTCATAGGCCACAATCCGCATGTGAAAGGCCTGCGCACGCTGGGCCAGTATGGAGCCGATCTTACCCAGTCCCAGGATTCCCAGTGTCTTGCCTTGAAGCTCCTGTCCGATGAAGGCTTTTTTGTTCCACTTGCCCGCTCTCAGGGAGGTATCGGCGAAAGGGATTTTCCGTGCCAGTGACATCAACAGGGCAAGAGCGTGTTCGGCCGCACTAGTACTGTTGCCACCCGGGGTGTTCATCACGACCACACCTTTGCGAGTCGCTGCCTCCAGATCAATGTTGTCCACCCCCGCGCCTGCCCGCCCGATAACCCGAAGGGAGTCGGCGGCTTCCAGTAGCTCGGCGGTAACCTGGGTTTTGCTGCGAACGATGAGCCCTTCGGCATCCCCGATAGCCGAGAGTAGATCATCCGGAGAGAACTCCGTTTCATAGACCACTTCAATGCCGGATTGCTCTTCGAGGTAGTCCAGACCGTCCTGTGAAATTGGATCAGTGATCAAGATTTTCATTTCTCGGTTGTCCCGATATAGTTACTAGCCCGATCTTTGCATCGTTCGGGCGCGCGTTATCAATCCTTGGCTGCTTCAGCCAGGGCAGCCTGCAGGCTGGAACCCAGTTCGATGGTCGCTCCCATTTTTAGCAGGCAGAGCTCAATAGCTGACAATACCGAAAAAACATCCAATCGGTCGAAATAGCCCAGATGGGCTATACGGATGATCTTCTGTTTCAACTCTCCCTGGCCTCCTGCAATCTTGATCCCGAGGTCTCCTTCGAGACGTTTGCTCAACTCAACCGAGGAGACGCCCTCGGGAGGAAAGGCCGCCGTGACGGCGTTGGCTGGGGAAGAGGAAACCAGTGTAAAGCCCAGAGCTTGAAGGCCTTCCCGGGTGGCCCGTGCCATGAGTTCCGCTTCGGCTAACACCTGGTCGAGACCCTGTCCGAGAATTTCCCGGGTCGTCTCGTTCAGACCGATGATCAGTGAGATCGCTGGAGTAAAGGCACTCTGTCCCTCACGCTGCTGAGTTGCTTCCTTGGCCAGGTTGAAGTAGTACGGGGGCGAAGGGTTGGCTTTGATTTTTTCGAGGGCCCTGGAACTCAGGGTCAAAAAAGACAGCCCCGGCGGTAGAGCAAAGGATTTTTGAGACCCGCTGATCACGATATCAAGTCCCCACAGGTCGGATTCCAAAGGTTGTGTTAAAAGCGCTGTGATGGCATCGACGACGATGAAAACCTGTGGGAAATCTGCATGGATCCTCTTGGCGATCTGCTCCAGATCGTGGGCCGTTCCGGTGGAGGTTTCACACCCCTGAATCAGGACCGCCGTCATCTTCGGGTTGTGTTCCAGGGCTTTACAGATTTCCTGGGGAGAAGCCGCTTGGCCGCTCTCCTTGTCAATAGAAGTGTAGGGAATGCCGTGGGTTTGGCACAGTTCTGCCCATCGCTGCCCGAATTTTCCGGCGACCACCACCAGTGCGTGGTCTTCAGGGGAAAGTAGATTGGTAACGGCGGCTTCCATCGCTCCGGTTCCTGAGGAGGCCAGAATGACCACATCATGTTCGGTTCTGAAGATCTCTTGTAAATTTCGGCGACTTTCCAACAGGAGCTCCTTGAACTGTGCCGTGCGATGATGAAGTATCGGTCGCGACATGGCCAGCTGAGCTTCCGGCATCAAAGGGGTTGGTCCTGGAGTAAAGAGTCTTGTCTTGCGCATCGGGAAATCATACTACAAACCAGGAGGTGGGGTAGACTCCTTTCAGCCGGTTTTTCCGAAGCCTCTTTTCGAGCCTATCGGCGAGCAATCCTGACGGGTCATCTTGACCTGATCCTGGTTTCTTTCCTATCATCATCCCTTCATGATTCATACCGTCTGGATTTGTAGTGTCGCATGGTTCGTTCCGGGGGCCGGGCACATGATGCTCAAGAAATGGAAGAGGGGAGTCGTTTTTCTGGCGGCTTTGATGGTTTTGTTCATCTGTGGCCTGATAATGGAGGGACGGCTTTTCGGTATCACTCCGGGATTTTTCGGAGTTCTCAAATTTGTGGCCGACGCGGGGGCCGGGCTTCCTTACCTGATAGCCAAGCTGATGGGGTGGGGAGAGGGCGATGTCACCAGTTATGCCTACGAGTACGGGAATACATTTCTGTTCACAGCGGGTCTGTTGAACATGCTCCTGGTGGTTGATGTCTTCGATATCTCTCAGGGCAGAAAAAAATGAATCACTACGTCGCGATTATGATTCTATCGCTGTGTATTGCCTCGGTTTTCACCTTGATCGTCCAGGAGTCTGCTCAGGGACGTATCCGGTATTTCCTGAAGCTCATGGGCTATATGGTGTTGGGCTCCTTCGCAGCTTCCTGGATCATGTATCTCATACCTTAGGCCGGAGGATGGTTTCGTCCTCTACTGCAGCGCCGAAACCATCCGTCCTGACTGTGTTCCGCTCCGTCGGTCTCCTCGACGTACTCCATGAGTACGCCTGCGGTGCCCTCCCGTCGCGCGCTTTGTCAGGCCGGCGCTTTCGTCGCTTCGTTACGAGGAACCACCCATCCTCCGGCCTAACCTGTTGCGGTTGCGATGGTATGGTTTCGCCGTAAACGTATGTGGAGGATGCAAAAGAAACTTTTTCACTGGGGGCCGGCGGTGGCCTGGGCCGGGCTGATTTTCGGGCTCTCCCACCAAAGTGATCCTCCCGGTGCCGAGTGGTTCGCTGCTTACGACTATGGGGTGCACTTTGTCGAGTATGCGGTATTCGCGCTGACCCTGGCGTGGGGGGCAACTGCGGGATTTCGGTTCTCCCTCACCCTCAAGAGTGTCGCAGCGGTTTGTGTCGTCGCCCTTTTGTACGCCCTCAGCGACGAATGGCACCAATCGCTGGTTCCCAATCGCCAGGCATCCTGGTTGGATGTGGCCGCGGACGCACTGGGCTCCATCACCAGTGTGATGATGGTTTACGGGATGGGCCAAGGAAAAACTCGGAAGTAGCCGGTCGAGCCCGAAGCCATGACGGAAATCCTACCCTCCACTGTGGGGCCGCTACATCACTTCCAGCAGCTGCTCAAGGATCGGTCCTTTCGTCCTCCTTTGTGGCTCAGAGGCGCCCATCGGCAAACTCTGGTCGCCTCTCTCAAGAAACGGAATTTCCCCTGGGGCTGGAAGCACTCCCGGGAGCATTTTGTGGAATTGCAGGGTGGAGCGGGTGTGCGACTGGTGGGTATCTGGCGGGACGCTCGGCTTCCCACCGTGGTAGTGGTGCATGGCACCGGTGGGTCCAGCGATTCCACCTACATGAAGGGTCTTTCCCACAAGGCTCACCGAGAAGGTTGGAATGCGGTCCTTCCGAATCTCTACAATACCAACCGGGCCATGGAGCGGCCCAAGGTGTTTCACTCCGGTTCCAGCCGGGAAGTCGATGAGATTCTCCAGCAGTTGATCCCAAAGTTTCAGATGGAGGAAATTTATCTGGCAGGGGTTTCCATGGGCGGAAATATCCTGCTCAAGTTGTTGGGAGAGTGGGAGAGGGCGTATCCGCATCAGGTCAAGGCTGCCGCGGTGATCTCTCCACTGGTGGACCTCCGTGCCAGCTGGAAGATCCTGGAGAAGCCGTCCAACCGTGTTCTCCAGCATCATATGGTGACCAACTTGAAGCGGCGAGTCCTTCAGGGTTTCCCCTCTCTGGAAGGCTTCGTTGATCGGAAGGCCTTCCGTCGGGTTCGAACCTTCCGCCAGTTCGACGAGGTGTATACAGCTCCCCTGGCAGGCTATCGTGATGCTCTTGATTACTATGAAAAAGCCAGTGCATTACCTCATTTAAAGAACATCCATGTTCCCACCCTGCTGCTGCACTCCCTGGATGATCCGGTGCTTCCGGCGGAGCCGTTGCTGGGTCCAGAGGTTCGTTCTAATCCCTCGCTGGGGGTGGTCCTGACTCAACGAGGCGGACACGTGGGTTTCTTTGAAAAGCAGGACCAGGGCGACGATCTGGATCGATTCTGGGCGGAGAACCGGGTGATCGACTTCTTTCGCCTTTTCTCAAGCCGGGATAATGCATAAATTGTCTGCCGCAGTTTGACTCTATGGAATCGGCGCACTGAGGTGCCTCCCACACTCCGAAGACAAAGTCATAGGGAAGCAATCACAATCTCTTGTCTGTGGTCTGTGGTCTGTGGTCTGTGGTCAGCCGGTCAGCCGGTCAGCTTCCTCTCCTGACTCCTGGCTCCTATTTCCTGCCTTCCTTCATCTTGGCTCGCACTTTTTCCCACTCGGACGTAATAGCTAAGGCAATGGTTGCGATGGCCCACATTTTCCCACTCAACGGCTCTTCGAGTCGGGTTGGGAATCCCTGTCCGATATGGAATTGGTGGCGTTGTTGGTGGGTCCCGGAAGTCCAGAAGGAAAGGCGCTTCAAGACGCACAGCGGTTGCTGGAGGTGGTGGGGTCAGCGGCCAGACTCGGGAAAATCACCCGGGAAGAACTTCACCGGGTGGGGCTGGGTCGCAGGAAGGCACTGGCAATCCTGGCTGCGGTGGAGCTGCGGAATCGTATTCACAAAAATTCATTATTTCCGGGACAGCCGTTTCGTTCCAGCCTGGAGATTTTTCGTCATTTCCGACCTCTGGTGGAAGGGTTGAAGAAAGAATGTTTCTGGTGTCTTCTGCTGGACGGCAAGAATCTAATCTTGAGGGTGGTGCGAATTTCCGAAGGGACCCTGACCGCGTCTCTTGTTCACCCTCGCGAGGTCTACCGTCCGGCGATTCGGGAAGCGGCTGCCGGAGTTCTCTTTGTTCACAACCATCCCAGCGGTGATCCCGCTCCCAGTCAGGAGGACATCCAGATAACCAGGCGTCTGGTTGAAGTGGGAAAGGTGGTCGGAATCCGGGCCCTGGACCATGTTATTATTGGCGCCCACCGATACTTTAGTTTTGTCGATCAAGGCTTGTTCTAAATCGCTGACTGCCAATGCCGGACCTGGATCATGCAAAATTTGAAATTCAATGGCCTGAAGGGCGGCCTTTTCAGGTTATTGGCCTGGGTCTGAACGCTGTGGATTGGATCTACGTCCTTCCTCGTTTCCCCGCCCATGGCGGTAAAGTGCAAATCGAGAGTATCCATAAGCTGGGAGGCGGTCAGGTCGCCACCGCTTCCGCCCTGTGCGCCCGGTACGGCTTGAAGGTGCGTTATGTGGGGCGGGTGGGCGATGACGAAATCGGTAAGTTTTCACTCGCCGACCTTCAGTCAGAACCGATGGATGTGTCCTGCGTCGACAAGGTTCCCGGTGCTTCCAGCCAGTATGCCACGATCCTGGTGGACCGTCCCACCGGGGAAAGGACTATTTTGTGGGACCGCGATTCTCGCCTGCTCTACCAGGGTGGAGAACTCAATCGCGACCAGCTGGTCGAGGGGCAGCTCCTGCATCTGGACGGCCACGACCAGGTGGCTTCGATCCAGGCCGCGCGGTGGGCGCAAGAGGCGAATATGAAGGTTTCACTGGACATCGATAGGGTACGACCGGGAGTAGAAGAGCTTTTAGGTCTGATTGATTTCCTGATTCCCAGCCTCAACTTTGTTCAACAGTTTTCCGGCAGTCAGGACTGGAGAAAAGGCCTGCTGGGGCTTTCCCAGCACACCGCAGGGTTTGTGGGAGTCACCCGGGGAAGCCAGGGCGCGGCGGCCCTGTGGGAAGGGGATGTTGTTGAAATTCCCGGAATCCCTGTCGAGAGTGTCGATACCACCGGGGCCGGGGATGTTTTCCACGGCGCTTTTATCTTTGCGCTCCTCGAGAATCACAGCGTTGGCAAGTGTCTTCGCTTCGCCAATACGGCCGCAGCCCTGTCCTGCACCCGCTATGGTGCACGGGGGGGGATTCCTTCCCTGGAGGCAGTTTTTTCGAAGATGGGAGATTAGTGGCCCGGATTTTGAATCATCCGGGCTATAATTGCATCCCAATACCTAATGAAAAGGATTCTTCTCGTACCATTTTTTTTGCTGGTTTTTGCCAGCCTGGGGGCTCAAGCCGACCTCAGGCCGGAAGAGATCGTTGAGCGTTTTGCGGCAAGGGAATCGGAGTTCAGGGAGCTGTGGCAGCAGTACACCTATACTCAAAACATCGTTTTTCAGGTTCTGGATGACCGAGGAGAGGTCCAGGAGCAGAGGGAGATGTCGGTGGAGGTGTACTTCACCAAGGAGGGCAAGAGAGAGACGCGCACCCTGGACGATTACGGCAGACTGAGATCGGTGAGGGTGAGCCAGGAGGACATTGACGATGCCGTTCATCGACAGCCCTTTGTACTGACCACCGAAGAGCGTCCCTTCTACAAGGTCGATTACCGCGGAGAGGAGCAAGTGGATGAACTCTATACCTATGTCTTTGATATTGAACCGCGCAGAATCCAGAAAGGAAAACGCTATTTCGAGGGGCGTATCTGGGTCGATGACCTGGATTTTCAGATCGTGAGATCGGTGGGTAAGGTGGTTCCGGACTACCGGGACAACAAGTTTCCCAAGTTTGAAACCCTCCGCCAGCAGGTGGACGGTGAGCACTGGTTTCCGGTCTGGACCGAAGCCGATGATGTCCTGCGATTCGGTAGAGGGCGGTCGGTCCGAGTCAGAGAATTGATCATCTATGAAAACTTCCAGAAGTTCGAGGTCAACACCTCGATCATCTACGAACCGATCGAGGGGCAGGAGCCGGATGAAGCTCCCAGCCCCGAAGAAGTTGCTCCCGAAGAGCCTTAGACTGCACCACCAAGACACAAAGAAGAGATTCACCACAAAGGCACAAAGACACAGAGAAGACTGCCCCAGGGCGGGGCGCTCTGAGCCAGACTCTCCCGCTCCTTCGGAGCAATGCCGGAGAAGCTAGCTAGCCGTTGTAGCAGCCGCTTATTAGCCCGACTCTCTCACACCCGCTCTACTGCATCGGCGCCATGATCCGTCCTGACTGTGTGGCTTTCGTTCGGTCTCCTCAGCGTGCCGTACAGTACGCTTCCGGGGGCCTCATCTCATGCGCCTTGTCAGGCCGGCCCTGAC
>JAPYTY010000091.1 GCA_029942065.1 Acidobacteriota bacterium
ACTGCCCCACATCCCAAGGGTAGCCATCAAAAACATCATGACCAGAGCTGGGATGGGGTAAAAGCACATGATCCGCTTCAGGGTCTTGGGATCCCTTCCGGTCAGCAGCCGCATGAAGAGCTGGGGAAAGACGATGGGCGAAAAGGCCACGATGATTCCGTAGCTGAAGAACTGACGCATCGACATTTTACCCCGGGTGATGAGTTCCGGAGACTCCTCCAGTACACGCCGGGTGGCCTCAGCCGGACCTCCCAGAGCGTTGGCAATCACCACGAAAATGGCGATGCTGCCCAGCATAAAAACGGTGGTTTGAAAGGTGTTGACCCAGGCCGCACCCCTCATTCCGCCCAGCAGCAGGTAGGTCAAGACCGAAGCGGCAACCAGAATCATGCTCCAGTTGAGGGACACATAACCGTCGGTCAGGGCCTCCAGGGTGCGACCGGCTCCCAGCAGACCGGTCATCAGGTAGGGTACCGTGTAGATAATCAGCGTCAGACTCAGAACCACTGCCAGAGTCGGCGATTTCCACCGATTGCCCACCACCTCGGACACGGTCATATAGCCAAATTTCTGACCCAGAAGCCAGGATCGGCTCCCCACCGTGTAGAAGAGCAGGGGAGTACACCAGGCCCAACTGGTGACGAAGTAAGGCCAGATGATCCAACCGGCATGGTAGGCCGCCCCGGGAGCGCCGGCCAGCGTAACGGCGGAGATATTGGCCCCAAAAACGGCGGAGAAAAGGACGAAGGACTTAAAACTGCGGCTGCCCATGTGGTAGTCCTCCATGGTCCCTCGGCTGAAGCGCGAGCTGTAGAAACCAATGAAGATAATAACCGCCATGTAGGCCGCCAACATCGCCAGAACCACTGCTACCTGCTGAGTCACGTTGACCTCCTAATCCGTCCAGATGAAGTTGGCGACATAGATCACCAGAGCAAACCCTGCCACCCAGATTCCAAATTGATAAAGCATGGGGACGTTGATCCACCCGAACAAAACCATGGGCATCTCCTTGTCCCACCACCAGAAGTCTACCCGGATGATCATGAGAATGGCAGCCAGCAGGTAGGCTATCAACTCCTTTTTACGACGACTTTGTATATCAGCGCTCATCCCTCCTCCTTGTCCAGTTTTGGTGTTCTCACAACCGTTCCGTCACGATGATCGTCCCGACCACAAGATGTCCCAAAACAAAGGCCATTCTAGATCGTAAACCAGCCGACAATCGAAAAGCAATAGCAGGGAGTCCCTGGGAGGGTTTCGGGTGGGAGTGGATCACGTGCAGATCGATAAGCATCCTGCGGACCGGTTAGGTGTATTGCGGTCCAGGGTGTTCTTTCTTATACTGAGATGAGTTCGCGCGTGAGGAGTTCAGCGATAAAGTTTTTCAGCAGGTGATACGGGAGCCGACAGAATAATGAACCAACCAGAGCCCCTGAAACTGACCACCGATCCGGCAGTACGCAATACCGGTTTTTCCCAGTACCTTGCTCCGCCCGATGATGAATTTTCAGTCGAGGAACAGACCTACTACAAGGGCTGGGAGTGCGAATTTCAGGGGCTCGAGAATGGGCAATGCCAGTGGAGCGATTCCTTTGAGCTCACCTTTCGCGGAAAAGGAAAGGTGATGGCCGTACCTTTTGAAGGTTCCCATCGGTTCGAAAAGAAGGAAGACGCTCTCAAAAATGCCATCGCCTACGGGCGCCATTGGGTTGAGCAGGAGGGTTTGGGGTGGATCCTGGAACTGGCCAAGGAAGCCGATGTTCTGGTCAGCCTGAAGGACTACCCGAGCGCTTTTTCACGGCTACCCTTCTCTGATTCCGATATCAACCTGGGTGATCCGGTTCATTTGATCCCGACCGGCGAGGAAGGGACCATTCATGATGGATTCTTCTGGGGGCAACTGACGGGCTTTAACAAGATTACCTACGAGATAGACCGAGGGGACGGCTTGTACTTCCGTTACGACCCTTCAGGGTTGGAGAAGCTGGTAGGGAAGCGCTGACAAGTGACAGCTGACTGCTGATCGAAAATTCGAAATCCCAAATCCGAAATTCAGATTCCGAATTCGAAATCCCGACCCTGAAAGCTGGATTTTCCTCATTCTCCACTCCGAGCTTCGGCGAGGAGTTTCTCCGCGCGCGAAGCGCGCTTCTCCTGACTACAGCACCACAGAACCACTACACCACCCTCTAATCCAGATCCTCGCGCTTCACCCAGATCTCTTCCACCTCATAGCCTCGGCTCGTCGTCCCGTTCAAAGTCAGCTGGGTGCCATCCTGATCCAACGAAAAGACACGGCTGGGTTCACAACTCCTGAGTCCGGGATTGGCCGGAAATTCAGGAATGAAAAA
Source organism: Acidobacteriota bacterium (assembly GCA_029942065.1). Taxonomy (GTDB): domain Bacteria; phylum Acidobacteriota; class UBA6911; order RPQK01; family JADFOI01; genus JAPYTY01. Next base: position 2,355 of record JAPYTY010000091.1, read on the forward strand.
AAGCCTGTCGCCGTCTATTCTGTATTTCCCGCTGGCTCCCCCGAAATTGGAAACCAGGGCCTCAACGATGGTGTTCTTTGCCTGTTCCGTCAGATCGGACAGTTTTTCATAGCGGTCCTGGAAGACGGGACGTTCCTTGTGCATATAGATCCGGCTGAAGTGTTCCGGAGTGATGATCATCATGCCGGTCCAGTCAACGGCTTTGCCATCGCGAGCATAGAAAGTCATCTCCCACACGCCATAGAGACCTTTCCCATTCCGTTCCTGGACCCTACCTGTCAGGGCTACCAGTGCAAAAGCGGTAAAAATCACAAAGAAAAAATCCATGTATCCTCCCTGGAATTCGGTCAGCCGGTCAGCGGAGCAGCCTTCTTCAAGACCCTCTCATCGTTGTTGTCGGGATTCAAGTCGCGGTGGTGTTGAATTTGAAGCACCGGAGGCGAAGTGGTATACAAAGCCGATACCTCCCCATGCTATCAGGTCTTGATCAGTGAAAGGACGGCATCTCATGAAAACCATCGCGAGCTTTGGGATCTTGAGTCTTCTTTTAATTGCTTCCGGGTGTGGAGGGGCTTCGGAGCAGGCACCATCTCCCGCCGGTGAGGGTGAGGTACGCCAGGAACTTGTCAGAGTGAAAACCGACGACAATCTGACCCTGCACGGAGTGGTCTGGACACCGGCCGATGGGCATGCGGATACCGGTATCGTCCTGGCGCAGGGCACCTCCGGTGAATTTTACTCCGATATGCTGGTATGGCTGGGTGACGAGTTGGCCGGGGCCGGCTATCTGGTGGTCTCCATGAATCGTCGAGACCACGGCAGCAGCTTTGGATATCAGACCGTGGAAGCTGCGGCCATGGACCATCGCTATGCCATCGACCTGGCTTTCCAGCGTGGAGTCGAAAGGGTGGTAACAGCCGGACGCAGCTTCGGCACGGTGACTTCTCCCTACTATGTGAGGGCGACCGATGATGAGCGGGTCAAGGCCATGATTTTACTGGCGCCCGTAGGGGATTACCGAGTGGGCACACGGGGAGCGGTGGGCGGTCCCGAAAAATACGAAAAAATGGTGGCCGAAGCTCGCCAGGGGGTGAGTGAGGGGAGGGGAAGTGACTCTTTCTGGATTCCTCCGATGCCCGGGGGCCGAAGGCCCGCCGCATCCTCCTATGAGAGCTTCCTGGATAAAAGGGGGCCTGATTCGGAGGCGGTGCCGGCGGAGATTCTCAAACAGGTCGGCGACCGGCCCATCCTGGCCATCCGAGATCCGGCCGACCCGCTGCCCGGGACACTCCCTCCGGCCCAGGAACTGCTGGAGGAGGCTAATTCAAATCTGGAGTATATCCTGCTCCCGGACACTCGGAACGGCGAGATGGCTCGCGAGTCCCATACCTTCACCGGACGGGAGGACGAGGTGATGGGGATTGTCCTGGACTGGCTGGCCAGGCAGGGCCTGTCGCCCTGATCAAGGGTCAGCCGGTCAGCTTTGGAACTGGCCGGCATGTGCGTAGAATAGTAAGCCTATGGAATTTGTGGAGGCCGGCACACCCGAACCTACTTCGGATTACCTGAAGCCGACGGAGTTTTTCGATTTTGAGGCGGCTTCGGTTCAGGAGTTCGCCGACAAGGCGGTCGCGTCATCCAGGACCGATGTCGAGAAGGCAGTCGCCCTTTATTATGCGGTTCGGGACACCATTCGTTATGATCCCTATCGCGACAAGCTGGACCGGGAGTCCTACCGGGCCAGCAATCTGCTGGCCGTCAAGGCGGGATTCTGTCTTCCCAAGGCCAACCTTTTGATCGCCCTGGCCCGAGCCGTTAACATTCACGCGGCCATCGGGTTGTCAAACGTGGTCAACCATCTTTGCACCGATCGACTGCGGCGCATCATGGGGGGCAAGAACCTGTTTCTCCACCATGGATACGCGGTTCTCTATCTGGAAGACCAGTGGGTGAAGGCGGCACCCGCCTTCAATGTCGAACTGTGCGAACGTTTCCATGTGCTTCCCACCGAGTTCGACGGGAAGGCCGATGCTCTTTTTCAGCCCTTCGACAGCAAAGGTCGTCGTCACATGGAGTATGTTTGTGATCATGGGATCTGGTCGGATTTTCCATACCAGCGGGTAGAGGAAGACTTTCGTGAATATTATCCCGACAGCTTCAACGATCCCGGGAAAACGGCCCCAAGCGGCCCGAAATTCGAGGAAGAACAACCTCTGAGTTGATCCCGGGTGAAGAGGGTTAAAGGTTTAGAATATGGCAAAAAGAGTGTCTGAACCGACCACGAAAGTGGTCGGTCCCCTGCGACGAGTGGATCAAAGAGATGAACTCCACACCCAGGCAGCCATGGGCGGGCTGGGCAAACAGGTTCAGGAGCGGTGGACTGCTGAATCGGTGGATCCCTTTCGGCGTATCTTCTATCCGGAGTTCAGGGCCCAAAATTCCCCGGTACGTTCCTGGCGGGCCGTGTCGGATGGCCCCCTCAACCCCAAGCGAACCGAGGTCAGGAACCCTCAGCGCATGTCCGAGATCATCAAAGGGGTGGCGGAATTTCTGGGCGCTGACCTGGTGGGGATTTGTCAGCTCAACCAGGCCTGGGTTTTTACCCACCGGGGTTTGCGAATCGACCATCACAAGGGGGTGGCCGGAGAGCCGATCAATATCAAACACAAGTACGCCATCTCGGTGGCGGTTCAGATGGAGCACGAAAACTACCGCAATTCCCCCAGCTTCATAGACAATGCCAGCACCGGGAAAGGGTACCTGGAAGCGGCCAAGGTTGTGGTGAGCCTGGCGGCCTGGATTCGGGAAATCGGCTGGTCGGCCAAGTCTCACTTTTTAATCGACGAAGAGGTGATCCACATTCCCATCGCAGTGGAAGCCGGAATCGGCGAGTTGGCTCGCAATGGCAACCTCATCACCCGCCGCTACGGGCCGCGCATTCGACTGGGAACCGTCACCACCGATCTGCCCCTGGCACTGGACGGTCCCATCGACGTGGGCGTTCAGGCCATGTGTACCGACTGCAACAAGTGCGCCATTAATTGTCCGGCCCAGTGCATTTCATACGGAGAGAAGGTGATCGAAAACAACGTCGAGAAGTGGGCGCTGGACAACAAGAAGTGCATGCAGTACTGGACGGCCAATCGGGATCGGTTCAACGATTGCAGCCGCTGTTTTACCAGTTGTGTTTGGAACCTTCCCGATACCTGGTGGGCCCAGATCATTACCTGGGGAATCCCCAGATGGCATTGGTGGAGGAAGGGTTTTCTGTGGATGGACAACTGGATTCGAGGGGTGAAGCCCAACCTCCATCAGGAGTGGCTTTACTACAAGGTCCCTGGCGACAGGAAGGGATGGACCCTTCCGGATGTCATCGAGTAACCGCCCATGAATCATTCTTGCCCGCATTTTTCACACCTTCTCGTCACGAAGCGGCGGCAGGGCCGGCCTGACAAGGCGCGCGACCGAGGTCCCCGCAGACGTACTGTAGGGTACGTTGAGGAGGCCGACGGAGCGGAACACCGTCAGGACGGATCATGGCGCCGATGCAGTAGAGGGGGTGTGAGAAATGCGGGCTAGGTTCTGGTTGGACAAGACGCTTTCTCAACTTCTCCAGGAAAATGTCGAAGCGGATCCCGACGGGCCGGCCATCGTGTGGAATAAAGGCAGGCTGAGCTGGTCCGAACTGGATGATCGAAGCAATCGGGTGGCGACGGGCCTGAGTCAGAGCGGGGTCCAGCCGGGAGATGTGGTCACCTGTCAGCTGGCCAACCGGCCCGAGTTTCTGGTGCTTCACCATGCACTGGCCAAATGCGGGGCCATCTTCAATCCCGCCCACATGGCCTATCGAGGGGTGGAAGCCCAGCACATTGTCGAATTTTCCGAAAGCACCCTGCTGGTGGTGGGTCCGTCCGTGAAAGGCTTCAGCTATCTGGATCTGGCCCTGAAGATCAAGCAACGTGTACCCCGGTTGGAAAGGATCATTGCCGTGGGGGAGCCGGGTCCTGATGAAGTGATCCCCTTTGAACAACTGGAACAGACCCCGGCCCGGAGTCTCCCGGCGGGGCCCCGGCCGGACGATCCCTTCATGATGTTCTTTACCTCGGGAACCACCGCCAGTCCCAAGGCGACTCTGCACACCTACAACATGAGGCTCACCAATTCCTGGATCTGTGCTCGGGATATGGGAATTCAAAAGGACGACGGCATGCTTTGCCCCTCGCCTCTGAGCCACCTGTGGGGACTGTTGAATTACTGGAGCAGCGTCATTCAAGGGTGCCCTCAGGTCCTGCTGGAACGATATGGGCCCGAGGAGTTTCGTCAAACCGTTTCCCGAGGCGAGACCACCGTCATCGTAGGGGCCCCGGCCCATGCCATGGACCTGCTGGCTGCTCCCTCACTGGATGCCGAAATTCTTTCCAAGATCCGGCGTTTCGCTCTATCGGGAACGACCTGTCCTTCGCAGCTGGTGGGCCGGATGCGCGAGCAACTCCCCAACTGCAAGCCCATTGTGTTCTGGGGAATGACCGAAATGGGAGGGGCCTTTTACACCCGTCCGGAGGACCCCCCTGAAATCATCGAAAACACCGTCGGCCGTGCCTCCGGTCCTTGTTTGGTGGCCGTGGTGGACGAGAAGGGCCAATCACTTCCCGCCGGGCAGGAGGGAGAGTTGACGGTCAAGAGTCCCTTCTCCATTTCAGCCTACTTCAAGAACCCCGAGGCCACCCAGAGAAGCATCACCTCGGATGGATGGTTTCAAACGGGCGATCTGGGAAAGATGGACAAGGCCGGACACATCCAGATCCTGGGTCGTAAAAAAGAGCTCATCAACCGGGGCGGCGTCAAATTTCTTCCCCAGAACGTGGAAGAAGTGCTTCTGCGTCATCCGGCCGTACACATGGCGGCCATGGTGGGAATGCCCGATGACAGACTGGGCGAACGAAATGCCTGCTTCGTGGTACCGGCGGCCGGAGAAGGTCCGCCCTCTCTGGAGGAACTATGCCGACTGCTGGAGCAAGAAGGAACCTCCAAATTCATGTGGCCCGAACGTCTGGAGATCGTGGAAAGTCTCCCCCTGACTCCGACCGGGAAGATTCAGAGAGGGTTGTTGAGGGAGAAGTTGTAAGAAGGAAGACAGAAGGAAGACAGAAGGCAGAAGACAGAAGAGGGAATCCAGAATGAAGAAGGTCAGGTCCGGAGTGTGGGAGGCGCCTCAGTGCGTTCATTCCCAGGAAATCCTTTACACAGGGAATTCTAGTTTCACTTCTCCGGAGCCCTGAAGGGGCGGAATAGAATAGCCTGGGGCGTGAGCCCCAGGTTGTGCAGGTCAGCAAATAGAAGAGCTCTGTAGGGGCGATGTAGACCCAT
>JAPYTY010000092.1 GCA_029942065.1 Acidobacteriota bacterium
TGTTCGTCGATCCACAAAACGACCGGAGCCATGGACTCGGCCAGGTCAATCGCCTGGCGTAGATTTTTTTCCGATTTTCCAATGAATTTGTCAAACAGTCTTCCGGCATTGAGCTTCAAAAGCGGCAGCTTCCACTGCCGGGCAATCACCTTGGCCGACAGAGACTTTTCACAACCCTGGATGCCCACGATTAAAATTCCCCGGGGAGCCGGCAAGTTGAGTTCTCGAGCTTCTTGAGTGAAACCGGTCTAGGCCCGTTCCAGCCACTGCTTGAGGATCTTGAACCCTCCCAGTTGAAAGCGGTTGTCCTCGACCGGAAAGTATTCCAGCAGACCACTTTCCCGGATTACCTGGGCCTTGCGTTCCAGAATATCCCTGACGGCCTCAGATGAGAAACGGCCCTCCTTGAGAGCCGCAAAGGCAATGGTTTATCTGGCCTGATTCAACGTCATCCCGACCAGGGCGTTGACCAGTTCCTCCATCCCGGCGTGATCCAACTCGACTTTGACCCGCTTCGCCTCGGTCAGGGATCTCAGCACCGTCTCCAACACCGCCCGCAGCTCTTTTCTTTCCGGGAGGTGGAGATGGTAGCGAACCACGCTGTGCTCGATCTCTCCCGGCAACTCGACGGTCTTTCCCGTCAGGACCAGGGTGGACCGCTTCTTGGAAAACCTTTGGCTCACCTCGCGAAGCTTGCGGGCCAGGGTAGGATCGGTGGTGAATTTAGCGAAATCCTTGAGATAATAAATGGACTGAGTATCCATTCCCTCCAACGTGCTCAGGAGATTGAGCGGATCCGAGGTCCCATACATACTCGAGACCCCGGGGACACGAGCCAGACCCTGGGTGACGGACCATTCAAACAGGGGCATTTCCAGTTCCAGAGCCGTGGCCCGAAGCAATGAGAAGACCCGGTCCTCTTCCACCGTTTCCATGACAATGACCGGATGAAACGAAAGAACCAGGGTTTTAATATCGTGAATACTGGTTGAAAGACTCATTTCCTCGAAGCTTCAGGGGTGGTGAGAGAAGCCACTACACCTAGGGACATGATAGCGCAAGGAATTGGGTTTATTAAGGCCGGACTTTGCATAGGTTCTTGTCACGAAGCGCCGGGCTGACAAGGCGCGCGACCGCGGCCCCCGCAAGCGTACTGTATGGCACGCTGAGGAGGCCGACCGAGCGCAACACAGTCAGGACGGATGATTCTTCGGTTCCTCAGATAAAGGCGGGCGGCGATGCAGTAGAGAATTTATGCAAGATCCGGGCTAAAATTCCGGAATGGTAATGTCGATTTCGGTGACGGGTCCCAGCTTGGAAAGCTCTCCCGCAAAATCCTGGGCAGGACCCACCGTCAGAATTTGCATCTTATCGGGATGGAGGTGCTTTTTCGCCACCCTCAGGATATCGGCCTGGGTCACCTTTTCAATGGCTTGCTTGGCCTTCTCCAGAAAGTCCAGGGGATACCCGTAATAGGAGTAGGTCATCAGGCGATTGACAATCTCACCCCTGGAATCGAAATTGAACACAAAGCCGTTGAGAAAACTCTCCCGGGCCAGTTCGAGTTCCTCGGCCGTTACTTCTGACTGGGTCATCTTCACCACTTCCGCCTTCATGGCTTGAATCGCTTGCACGGTCGTTCCTGACTGGGTCTGGCAACCCACATAAAACATTCCGGCATGGTCGTATTCAGCGGAAAAATACCCAAAAACCGAATAAGCCAAACCTTGACGCGATCTCACTTCCCTGAAGAGTCGGCTGGTAAAACCACTCCCCAGGATGCGGTTCATCAGAATCAGCGCAAAGTAGTCGGGGTCGTTTCGAAGCCCACCGATGTGCCCCATGTAGATGTGGGTTTGATTGACGTCCTCTTTGGGGATGAGGTTCACGGTCTGGCTGAACTGGTAGTTCACCTCGGGTGCAGGAGGCGTGGAGACCTCACGAGGTTGCCAATCCTTGAAAGCCTGCTCCAGTTTCCGGACCATCTGGGAGGTGTCAAAATCCCCCCACACCGCCAGCATCGTATTGTTCGGATAAAAGAACTCCTGGTGCAGGGCAACCAGGTCATCCCGGGTAATGAGATCCAGCGTGGAGTATTCGGCCTGCCGGGCATAGACACTTTCAGATCCGTAAATCAGCTTTCCGAATTCCCGGCCGGCAATCCCATTGACCCGATCGTTACGGCGTGAGATGGCGGTGCGCCGCTGGAGCTTGGCCAGCTCGATCTTATCCTCCGGAAAGGCCGGATTCATCAAAATATCAACCAGAATGGCCAGTCCCGTGTCCAGGTCCTTGCTCAAAACCGACATGGAGGCGCTTGCCGAGTCCAGTCCGATTCGCGTTTCCACCGAGGCGGCAATGTTTTCCAGGGCTTCATCGATGGCATCCCCCGAACGGCTGGTGGTGCCTCCGCTTCTCATCACGGTGCCGGTTATCGAAGCCAGTCCGATCTTGTCGGCCGGTTCGTACATCGAACCCACCCGGATGCGAGCCGACAAGCTGATGAGAGGCAATTCGTGGTCTTCCAGGAGAAACAACTTCATTCCACTGGGAAGTGTGACCTGATCCACTTCGGGGATCTGAATACCTCTTAAGTCAGGATACTTCAGATCGGTGTAGTGACTCTGACCAAGCGCACCGGATAAGCAAAACCAGAGCATCCCGTAAAGCGTCCATCCGGTTCGAGCATACGATTTTGACTTCATTGGTTCTTCTCCCAACCTAACGATCAGGTCTTTGGGTTTCGATGGCAGCCAGCGTCCGGCCGGTATCGTTAAAGTATTCCCTGGCCACTCGCTGGATATCCTGGGGAGTGACCCGGTTGAGTTCATCCAGCTGTTTGAATAGATTGCGCCAATCCCCGGTCACCACTTCATAGAAAGTGAGCTGTCGGGCAAGCCCACGATTGGAGGAAAGGGCCCGGATCAGGCCGGCCTGGCTTCTGGTCTTGGCTCTTCCCAGTTCAACATCCGAAACCAAATCGGTTTTCAAGCGTTCGATTTCGGCATCAATGGCCTCGATACACTCCTGGTTGGTGTGTCCGCGGGAAGGGGTGGCGGAAAAGGTGAACAGGCCCGGATACTTGCTCCCGGGAAAACCGTGAAAGGCAGAAGCTCGGGAGGCAATTCTTTTATCCACCACCAGGCTTCGATAAAGGCGAGAGGTTCTCCCGCTTCCCAGGATATCTGAAATGGCATCGAACACAACCTCATCCGGATGATGAATACTGGGCTTGTGGTAGCCAAAGAGAACCGAAGGCTGAGCTGGAGCCTTCATCACGATACTTCGCTCGCCCATCTGCGGCGGTTCAACGGTTTCCACCGGATCCGGCTTGGGACGACCCGGGATCCGGCCAAAGTAGGTCTCGGCCAGGGAACGGACTTCGTCGGCATAAACATCTCCGACCACGGCAATGGTCAGATTGCTGGGGACGTAGTACTTCTTGAAAAACTCCCTGGCTTCCTGGCGCGTCATGGTCTGGATATCGCTCATGTGGCCCACCACCGGCTCCCCATAGGGGTGGGCCTTGTAGGCCAGTGCCAGAAATTCCTCGAACAGACGACCCCGAGGGGAGTTCTCCGTGCGCAGGCGGCGCTCCTCCATGACCACATTTTTTTCCTTGTAAAACTCGCGCAGGACCGGGTTCAAGAAGCGGCCCGACTCCAGGGTCATCCAGAGTTCCAGCTTATTCGAAGGAAGGCTCACCACGTAACGGGTGGCATCCGGTGCCGTACTGGCATTGAGTCCCACACTTCCTTCCCGGATCAAGGCCTCCTCGAATTCGTCATGGACCAGGTATTCACCCGCATCCTCTTGCGCCTGAAGGTAAGCTTGCTCAAGCTCGGCCAGCCGCTCGGGATCTGTGCCTTGATTGCGTTCCCTCTTCAGATTGAGAAAAACCTCGTCGACCGCGGCCATGGCCTCGACTTCCTTCTCGTAATCCTTGGACCCGACCGTTTGGGATCCTTTAAAGGCCATGTGCTCGAACACATGGGCCATCCCCGTGATTCCTTTGACCTCATCGACGGATCCCACATCGGCATAGGTATGAAAGGACACCACCGGGGCTTCGTGCCGCTCCAGAACAATGAAGGTCAGGCCGTTATCGAGGGCAAACTGGTGAACCTTCTTCTCGAAGTCGCTCAGGTTCTGACCCATGACCAGGGTCGACCCGATGATGAGAATGGTCCAACCCCTGACGGCAGCTTTGGCGAAGATTTTCATCCCTAGATCTTACACCAGAGAAGGCAGCAAGACATTAACTGCCTTCTTCTTTGTATTCCAGGAGATTTTTGTGATTAGATGGCTCGCCATGCGGATCTTTCTGATGATCGGCGCTCTCCTGGGTTTTTCGGGAGTTGCTGCCGGAGCCTTTGGAACTCACGGCCTGCGAGAAAAACTGTCTCCTGAGATGCTCGACATCTTCGAGACCGGAGTCCGCTATCAGATGTACCATACGCTGGCTCTGCTGACCGTAGCCTGGCTTGCCGACCGAGCCCCTTCCCTGCCGGCCCAACTGGCCGGCTGGTTCTTCATCACCGGTACCGTCGTTTTCTCGGGGACGCTCTACATCTTGAGCCTGACCGGCGTTCGGGGATGGGGAGCCGTCACCCCGCTGGGAGGCCTGGGCCTGGTAGCCGGATGGGTTTGTATGATGTGGGCCGCCTGGGTGATGCCGCGGTAGCCACCAAGGCGCAGGAAGAATTTCACCCCAGAGACACAGAGGCACAGAGAAGAGATTTTTTTTCTTTGTCTTATCTCTCCGATTCCTATGTCTTTCTGGTGCAGGCCTCTACAGAACTCTTGCTGTGGGCGCACTCAGTGCGCCCCTACACTCACCCTTCCAGCCTCGCTCCGAAGGAGCGATAGAGTCTGGCTCAGGGCGTCCCGCCCTGGGACAGTTTTCTTTGTGTCTTTGTGCCTTGGTGGTTAATTTCTTCTCTATGTCTCTGTGTCTCTGTGGTGAAACCTCTGATTCTTTGTGGTAAAAAAACTGTTTCTTGGTGGTGAAGAGTTAGTCCGGCTGTGAAAAATACCCCTGATCCCGGATTTCTCCCTCCTTGTCCCGGGTCTGAAAACTCACTTCGGAACCGGTGACCGTCACCAGAACATAGTTGTGAAATCGGCCGGAGGCCTCTTTTCGGGTGGGATAATCATGCCGCAACTGCGCGGTCCACTCGGAGTTCACATCCCTGATGCGCTCCACATAGTCGTGGTAGACCTCTCCCTCTTTCAAAAGCTTTTCGATTTTCTCTTGCTGGTACTCGGGACGTCCTCGAGGGCGGGTCCCTCCCAGGCCGCTCACCACCCAATTCAGCTGGTGGATGGGTTGGGCATTCTGGTAAATCGTTTCCCGCCACCTCTCATAAGAAGTGTTCGTGTCCCGTGAACACAGCCGTCACTCGGTGCTTTCGGAACAGATCCAGGAGGTAGAGCGTCTTTCCGGGTTCGCCCGAAGGAACCCGTTGGTTCACCACCATGTGGCTGTGACCGGGATGGCCGCCGGCACCGATAAAGGGCACGGGCGAGGTTTGTTCACTCACGAAGGGCGAATGATGGAAAAACACGAAGCGGGCCCTGATTCGGGGATCCTGACTGGCGTTTCTCAGAGTATCCCGGACCCAGACCAACTGTTGCCGGAGGTAACCCCGGTAGGGAACCAGTGAATGGGTGCTCTGGTAGTGACCCTCATCGATAAACAGATTGGAGTCCAGCACCATGAACAAGGCATCCTGGTACACAAAGCTGTGCCAGACTTTTTGACTGGTGGGATCACCCAGATGGGAGTTGCCTGGATGAGCGGCAGGATGATTGAAGGTCTTGCGAAAAAAATTGCTGAAGCGGTGTCGACTGACCGGGCTGTCCCAGTCGACATCATGATTCCCAAGAGCAGGAAAAAAGGGCACCCGTTGGGCCAACTTCTCGATGGCCGGATAAAAATCACGGGTGTAGTACCTTCCATCGTCTTGAAAAATATCTCCGGTATTGACGACGAAGGCGGCATCCTCCAGAAGCATGTGCTCGATCAGGGTCTGGTGGCTGCTCTGGTAGTTCTCTTGAATATCTCCGTAAACAATGAAGGAGAAGGAGGGAGAACCCGAAGGGTCGGGTTCTTCCTCCACCAGCGGGACGAAGGGCATGGGGGATACCCCGAAAAGAGGGATGTCTTCCCGATCCCACGGAAATTGCTGCGGCCAGGCCGTGGAGGCCACCGCAAAAAGCATCCCAGCAAACAAAATGATAACGACCAAGCTGGTCCGGTGGACACCCTGAATCCTCTCCATGGGCGTCATAAAATATCACAACCGCAAGTTTGCCTGCCATGCTGCCTGCCCGACAGGTGCGGTTTTTTGGCTAAAGAAATGACCAGCCTGACCGATCAATAATCATCAGGAAGGGAGACACTATTATGAGCTGGTATTTTCAAGTATTGAAAAGGTATGCGGTATTTGGCGAACGGTCCCAGCGGATGGAGTACTGGATGTTCAGCCTTTTTTACATCATCTTCGGTATCCTCATCGGCATCATTGATGGCCTGCTAGGAACTGGCGGGGAGGGCGGAGGTCTTCTCAGCCTTTTATTCATCCTGGGGATGATAATTCCCAGCCTGGCCGTGACCTTTCGCCGACTGCACGACACCGACCACAGTGGATGGTGGTTGCTGGTTGGCCTGGTTCCGCTGGTCGGGATGATTATTCTCCTCATTTTCATGGTGCAGGATAGTCAGGCCGGCGCCAATCAGTACGGTCCGAATCCCAAGGGCGCCACAGAATAGTCGCCTCTTATCAGGGATTTTGCCTATGCATTTTCCCGGATAAGGTGCACCACATACCTCACCAGGATTTCGGGTCCTTGAGGCGTTTTGGTTAGGAGACGGGTACAATTGCATCCGTGTCTCCAGACATCTCGGTAGTGATCCCGGCCCTCAACGAAGCGAAATCCATTGGCCCGGCTGTGGCCAGCACCCGAAACCATGAAGGAATCGAGTGCATCGTGGTGGACGGTGGAAGTCAGGACAACACACCCCGGGTAGCTCAATCCTCGGGTGCCACGGTCCTTCACTCCCCTCCGGGACGGGCCCGCCAGATGAATGCCGGTGCGAAAGCCGCCCGGGGAGAGTTCCTGGTGTTCCTGCATGCGGATACCCTGCTGCCGGGAAATTTCACGGATCATGTTCGTCGCATTCTCACCACACCCGGTGTAGCGGCGGGAGCTTTCAAGCTCGACATCGATGGGCCAGGCCTCCGCCTTCGGATCATCGAAAGCCTGGCTAACTGGCGATCCAGGTGGTTGAAAATGCCTTATGGAGACCAGGCTATTTTCCTGAGGAAACTTACTTTCAATCAGCTTGGCGGCTTCCCGGAACTCCCCATAATGGAGGATTTTCAGCTGGTACGCCAGCTGCGCCGCCAGGGGCAGATCGTGATCGCTCCGGCACCTGCCCGGACCTCTCCAAGACGCTGGCAAAGGGAAGGATCCTGGCGGGTCACACTCATCAATCAAGCGGTGATTCTGGGGTTCTGCCTGGGGGTGGATCCGGTTCGTCTGGCGCGATGGTATGGGAGGAGATAAGAGGGGAGCG
>JAPYTY010000093.1 GCA_029942065.1 Acidobacteriota bacterium
ACAGGATATGAGGAAGATGGGAGGATTGAGAAAGCATCTTCCCACCACCTGGTGGACCATGGGAATCGCCACGCTGGCCATCGCGGGTGTGCCCGGGCTCTCGGGCTTTTTTTCCAAGGATGAAATCCTGTGGCGCTCCTTCAGCAACCCCCAGGGCCATTTGCTGATCTGGATGGTGGGTGTTCTGGTGGCAGGGATGACCGCCTTTTACATGATGCGCATGATGTTTCTGACCTTCCATGGGGAGGAGCGGCTCACGCCGGAGGTGGCTCAACACGTTCATGAATCTCCTGCCGTGATGACCGTTCCGTTGATGATTCTAGCCGTGGGGGCGGCCTTGGTGGGATTTCTGGGGTTGCCGGCCTGGCTGGGACCCAACGTGTTCGAGCATTTTCTGGAACCGGCCTTCGAGACTCGCTATCAGGCCGCCGAGGGGGCTCCTCACTACGCACACTCCACGGAAATCCTCCTGACCGCCGTCTCCGTGGCATTGGCGGCAATGGGAATCTATCTGGCCTATCATTTTTTTCTCCAGCACAAGGAAAAGCCAGCCTTGTGGCTGGAGAAATTCCGCGGTGTTCACCAGCTGGTTTCCAACAAATACTATGTGGATGAGACCTACGATCTTTTGTTTGTCGACCGGGCCAAGGACTCAGGACGAATATTGTCCGCCTTTGACAGCAATGTCGTGGACGGAGCCGTCAACGGCACCGCCACCCTCACTCGAATTGCAGCCTGGATCTCGTCTCAGGCCGACATTCACATCGTGGACAGGATCGTCAATCTGGTGGCCCAGTTCTTCAATTTTTTCAGTTCTGTCGTCAGGAAGCTTCAGACCGGGCTGGTTCAGCAATATGCCCTCTTTTTCGTAATCGGCATCATTCTGGTGATCAGTCTTTTTCTCTATTTAGGAGTTTAGCCGATGAGTTTCTTCATGGACAACATTCTGACCATCGTGTGTTTCTTTCCGCTCCTGGGAGTGGCCCTGATTCTTGTGTGGCCCAGGGGAAAGGAACACGACGGAAGCATCAAGTGGATCGCCAATGGCGTCGCCCTCGCCGGTTTTTTCATCTCGCTTCCGCTGATAACAGAGTTCAATGATGCCCGGTTCATCGACTCGGAATCCGGTATGAGGTTTGCGTTCAAGGCCGACTGGATCCCCGCCATCGGAGCTCAATTCTCCCTTGGCATCGATGGCATCAGCATGCTGCTGATCCTTTTGACCACCCTGCTGGGGTTCATTTCGATTCTTTCTTCCTGGACGGCGATCACCGAGCGGGTCCGGGAATACTATTGTTATTTTCTGCTGCTTCAGGTGGGCATGCTCGGGGTTTTCATGGCACTTGATTTTTTCCTGTTCTACGTTTTTTGGGAAGTCATGCTGGTGCCCATGTATTTCATCATCGGGGTGTGGGGAGGCCCTCGAAGGCTCTACGCCGCTATCAAGTTCTTTCTCTATACGCTGGCGGGATCGGTCTTGCTGCTGTTGGGCATCCTGGCCCTGTACTTCTTTCATCACAGCGTCACCGGCATCTGGTCTTTCGATGTCCTGGCCATGCAGCAGTTGGATATTCCTCTGAATCTTCAGATCTGGATTTTCCTGGCCATGTTTTTGGGTTTTGCCATCAAGGTGCCCATGTTCCCCTTTCATACCTGGCTTCCGGACGCCCACGTGGAGGCCCCCACGGCGGGTTCGGTGATTCTGGCCGCCATCCTGTTGAAGATGGGAACCTACGGCTTTGTTCGCTTCAGCCTGCCCATTCTTCCCGAGGCGACCATGCATTTCCTCTACCCCTTGCTGGTCCTGACAGTGATCGGAATCATTTACGGCGCCCTGGTGGCCATGATGCAAAAGGATATGAAAAAGCTGGTGGCGTACTCTTCGGTGAGCCACTTGGGTTTCTGTATGATGGGAGTTTTCGTGGCCACGCCGGTGGCCCTGGAGGGGGGCATCCTGCAGATGATCAATCACGGGATTTCCACGGGAGCCCTCTTTTTGATCGTGGGAGTGCTGTATGAAAGGCGGCACACCCGGATGATTGCCGACTTCGGCGGTTTGTCGGGCATCATGCCGGTTTACGCCACTGTCTTTCTGATCATGACGCTCTCGTCCATCGGCATGCCCACCCTCAACGGGTTTATCGGCGAGTTCATGGTTTTACAGGGTGTCTTTGCTGATTCCACCTACAGATTGTGGGCCGTCTGGGCTGCTGTGGGCATCGTTTTGGGTGCCGCCTACATGCTGTGGCTTTACCAGCGGGTGATGTTCGGCGAGTTGGAACACGAGGAAAACCAGAATCTCCCCGATCTTAACTGGCGCGAAATGGCGACTTTTGTTCCGCTGATCATCCTGGCTTTCTGGATTGGTCTCTACCCGAAAGTCTTTTTGGAATACCTGCATGAGCCGGTCAACCAGATCGTGGAGAGGGTGCGTCCCAATCAATTTTCACCTTTACCGGCTCAGGTGGCCTTGAGGGAATAATCGATGTCCGAACTTCCACAGATCAGTAATCCCCTGGAGTTCTTTCTTTTTAACGGGAGGGCCATTGGCCCTCAACTGCATCTGATTCTGTGGGGACTGGGGTTGCTGTGTATTGACTTCCTGATTCCCAAGGACAAGGGCCGTGTGGGGGCGTTTTTCGCGGTGGGTGGCATCCTGATGGCGTCCCTTCACCTGTATTGGCTCTGGGGCCAAAGTCTGGCCTCCGCCTTTTACGGAATGATCACGCTGGACGCTTTTGCACTCTTCTTCGATATGCTCTTTCTGGTGGCCGCCTTTCTAGCGGTCCTCATGTCTTACCGATACATGGAGGTGGAGGAGGAGCAAGGAGGGGAGTACTACGCCCTGATTCTTTTCGCCACCTCCGGCATGATGTTCATGGCTGGAGCCGTTGATCTGGTCAGTCTGTTTATCGGGCTCGAGTTGATGTCGATTTCCACCTACATCCTGGTGGGGTTTTTGAAACGGAGTAAACGATCCAACGAAGCCTCCATGAAGTACTTTCTTCTGGGAGCCTTTTCGAGTGGCGTCATTTTGTATGGAATGTCGCTGCTCTACGGATTGAGTGGCAGTACTAATCTCGATGAGATTGCCTCACGGGTCTCGGGATTACAGGACCCGACGCTTCTCACGCTGTCCCTGTTCATGATGATGGCGGGCCTGTGCTTCAAAATCGCGGCCGTTCCCTTTCACATGTGGGTCCCCGATGCCTATGAAGGGGCACCCACTTCCATTACCGCCTACATGTCGGTGGCAGTCAAAGCGGCGGCCTTTGCCATCTTCATTCGGATCTTTTTCGTTGCCTTCTCGGACCTGCGGGAGGTGGACACATTGGTTCTGGCGCTGATTGCCATGATCACCATCACCTGGGGCAACGTGGCCGCCATCACCCAGCAGAACATCAAGCGATTGCTGGCCTATTCCAGTATTTCCCATGCCGGATTTGTTCTGATGGGAATAGTGGCGGGAACCCAGTCGGGAGTGACGGCGGCAGCCCTTTATCTTCTGGCTTATACCTTCATGAATCTGGGTATCTGGGCGGTGGTGATCCTGCTGCGTCGTCAGGATATTGCAGGAGAGAGGCTGGAAGATTTCGACGGGCTCTTTTTCAAGCATCCGGCCATTGCCGTACTGATGCTGGTATTTTTTCTCTCCCTGGCCGGGATTCCCCCCCTGGCCGGTTTTATTGCCAAGTACTTCGTCTTTGCGGCGGTGCTGGAGGTTGTGTTTGCAGAAGCAGGCCCCAATACCTCCATTCTGGTATGGCTGGCGGTGGTGGCGGCACTCAATGTGGTGGTCTCCCTGTACTACTACTTTCGCTTCGTGGTGGCCATGTTTATCAAGAAGGATTACCTGCCCGCCCCTCTGAGTTTTTCGGGAGGCTTGATCGTGGTTCTGGTCATCACGGGGATTTTGACGGTGCTGATCGGCATCTATCCTCAGCCCTTTATCGAGCTGGCCCGAGCCGCCTCGGAATCACTTATCTGACCGCTGAGATTTCGTTTATTCGTTTTTTGTGCTTTCGCGGAACCGGCTAACCGGCTGACCCCTGAGCGCACCACATAACGAAGGAACAAAAGAACGAAAAAAAGATGTAACGGCCCCTTTGGCCCCCTTTTTGCCATTGACCCCTTTTCTTGTTATGATCCAGCTTCTTCCAGCTCGGGGAAGTGAAGCTGGCGTGGAAGTTCTTGGTCGGGAGCCAGGTGATACACCCTGAACCGGCAGCGGGGAACTGACTACTGTAAGTTGTTTTCATGATGTCCGATCGGCGGAGTAATTTTCGGGCAAGATCCTTACACCTTTTGCAAGAAAATATCCGCAAATCGGGACCGGCCGCCGCCGCGGGCTACACGCTCATAGGAGCGATACTCTTGTTGGGGGCGATAGGTTATCTGATCGACCAGTGGCGTGGGTCCTCTCCCTGGTTTTTGCTGGGAGGGTTGCTTTTGGGGATCGTTGTGGGTTTTTATGAACTGGCCAAAACCGTCTGGAAGTGATGAACATCTTCTGGTACATCATTTTGTTCAGTATCGGTTCCTGGGGGGCTGTCTCCCTGATTCTGATTCCCCAGGCAATCGCGGAGATTTTCCTGGGAATGATCATCCCATTGCTGTTAGCGATTGGAACCATCAGGCTGGTGGAAAGAATCTACCGGGAGGATCCGAAAAAACTGACTTCCTTCATGACCAAAGCTGCTGTTGGCAAAATGATACTTTACGGAATTTACGTTCCTCTGGTGGTAGGCGTTTTTTCATTTCAGGCGATACCGTTTGCCATTAGCTTTACAGTCTACTTTATTGGACTACATCTAGCTGAAGCTCTGTACTTTCGTTCCATGTTCAGAACCGGTTAGAATTACAAAGAGTACGAAATATTGCGATGATCGCCGAACAAGAGGGTCAAGCCGGGGCATTCGATGCGGGAGAAGTAATCATTGGGCATGTTTCCAACAGCTCGATTGATCATCCCATCATCCACCTCCCGACTTTGCTTGGCATCAACTTTTCCGTGACCAAGCACGTCTTGATGCTGTGGATGGTGGCGGCGTTTCTGTTTATCGTCATTACCTGGTCGACACAGAAGTACTTGAAGCAGGAGCGGCCTATTCCCACCGGGTTCATGAACGCTCTGGAGGCAGTGGTCCAGTTTATTCGCGATTCGATCGTTCTACCCAGTGTGGGGAGGAAGTTCTTGAACGTCTGGACCCCTCTGGTCCTGACCTTCTTTTTCTTCATTCTCACGGCCAATGCGGTAGGGTTGGTTCCCATCTTTGAAGTTCTCGGTCTTTTTAATCATTTTGTGTTGCACGCGGAGCATGATTCGATGATTGGCTTGTTACTTCATGGGGGGACAACCGTGACTTCTAATTTCAATGTGACTGCCGCCCTGGCCACCATCACGTTTGTGTCCATTATCGCTGCAGGGACCCAGGCCCATGGTTTTATTGGACACTGGAAAAATCTGGCGCCTCCAGGGTTGGCCTGGCCGGTGTATATAATTCTCATTCCCATCGAAATCATGGGGATGCTGGTGAAACCCTTTGCTCTGACGATGCGTTTGGCGGCTAACATGACGGGGGGGCATATCGCTATCCTGTCGATTCTGTCTTTCGTCTTCATATTCAGCGATTTATTTCACAGTGCTCTGGCTGGAGTGGGTGTGGGTGTGGTGGTAGCGGTCCCGTTGGCTGTGGCTATCTCCGCTCTGGAGATCATCGTGGTGATGGTACAGGCCTATGTCTTCACTCTTTTGACAGCTGTGTTTATCGGGATGGCAATTAATGTTCATCATTAGCCCGGATGATGCTTGAATTTTCTACGGCAGCGCCGAAACTATCGGTCCTGACGAGAGCCCATACATCATCCAGGCCACAAACGGAGGTTACCTAAATGGAAACGCTGCATTACTTTGGCGCTGCACTGGGTCTTGGGTTGATTGTGATTGGTGCCGGAATGGGGATTGGTCGATTCACTGCCGCCATGGCCGAAGGCATTTCCCGCCAACCGGCGGCCGCGGACAAGATCGTCGCTGCCGTCAATTTGCCACTCTTTCTGCTAGAAGGTGTCGCAATTCTGGCGGAGGTGTTTGTACTGCTGGTGGTTTTGATCAAATAAGCAGAGACGAAAGGGGGAGATCCCCCTTAAACGGAGCGTGTTATGGATAACCCTCTGATTCAGGTGGATCCAGGACTGTTTATCTGGACCATTCTGACCTTTTTGGTTCTTCTGGGGTTGTTGGGGAAATTCGCCTGGAAACCCCTCCTTGCGGCGCTGGACAGTCGCCATGAGTTGATCAAAAACTCCCTGGATGATGCCGATAAGGCCAAACAGGAATTGGAACGACTGCAGCAGGATTCTAAAGCAATCATCTCCGAGGCCCGAGTTGAGGCCCAGTCGATTGTGGCAAAGAGCAGGTCCGAGGCTGAGAAGTTAAAAGGGGAGTTGAGACAGAAGGCCAAGGAGGAAGCCGATTCCATTGTGCGAAATGCTGAAAAGCAGATCCAGGTGGAGACCGAGAAGGCCATTGCGGAGATTCGAAGCGAGGTGGTGGATCTCTCGCTTCTGGTTGCCTCCAGGCTGGTCAAGAAGAATCTCTCCAGGGAAGATAATCAATCCTTGATCGAAGAATCTCTCGAGCAGATCGAGTCTCATAGGGCCTGACGGACGAGGCGTGATCGTGCCGAAAAGTTTCGATTTCACTTCTCCAATGCATGGATAGCTGATAAGATCGAGCAGTCGTTAGCCCGGAGCGTGCAGCAGGAATTTTGTAGCGAAAGCCGGGCTAGAGAAGGGAACGGAGGAAAATCATGCCTCACCTTAAGTTTATCGTAGCCGGGGGGTTCATCCTGACTTCCATAACCTATCTGATGTTCAGTGGATTCAGCGATTCCATGGTTTACTACCACACCGTTTCCGAGGCTCTGGAATTGGCCCAGGAAAACTCCGATAAGGGCATCCGGGTCAGCGGCTATGTCTCTTCAGGGACCATCGAAAGAGACCAAAGCGCCTCCCGGGTCGATTTTTTGGTGTATGAAAGAGACAGCGATCAAACCCTTCCCGTTGTTTACCAGGGGATAATTCCCGATACCTTCAAGGATGATGCCGAAGTGGTGGTGGAGGGAAATTATCGCCCAGAAGAAGGCGTCTTTCACGCCAATGTTCTTCTGGCCAAGTGTCCTTCCAAATACGAAGCCATGGGGGATGAACATCCGGAAGATATGCCCATGGCCGAAGGGACCGATTAAGTAAGTCGATGGTCGACCTGGGCCATTATTGTCTGATAGCTTCCCTCCTCGTCTGTTTCTACGGGATAGGTGTCTCTGTGTGGGGAGGCATCCAAAACCACCTCCCCTCCATCCGCAGCGGTGAAAACAGTGTCATTGCCAACTTCGTCTTCGTGGTGGTGGCCTCCATCTGCCTCTGGTATCTGCTTCTCACCGATCAATTTCAAGTCGAATACGTGG
>JAPYTY010000094.1 GCA_029942065.1 Acidobacteriota bacterium
GGCTTGGTCTGCCTGGTGGTAACGGTGACCTCCTTGCTCTATTTCGCAGAGCGCAGGCGCCAGGAGGCGGTGAGAGAGGCCGCTCAACAAATGCTTGACGTCGAGTCCAGTGCGCTGGAGGCGAGAAGTTCAGGCGATCTGGAAATCACTCTCTACTTTTACCAGCCTTCGGCGACTCTCGATCGTCTGGATTTCCTGCCCGCCGACGAGATCAGCGAAAACCCCGCCCAGGAGTTTTCCGTCCTGGAAATTCCCGAAAAGAATATTCCCGAACAGGATACTCCCGAACAGAAAATTTTCACTGGGGCTGCACCTCCCCTTATGGATGTCTGGGAGACCCTGGTAAGTTCAGAGGACGCGGAAGTCTTGCTCCGGGAAACTCGCTCCATCTTTCGAACCGATGACATCATTCTGACTGCCCGTCAGATCATTCATGAAGTGCTGAAAGGGCCCAGCGACGAGGATTTTCAGATCTTCGCCCCGGACGCTCGATTGAGACAGGTCTTCCTGCTCGAGGACGGGACAGCCCTGGTCGACCTATCCCGCCAGGTGGTTCATCCCCTTTTAGGTGGGGTAGCAGTAGAGCTTTCGGCGCTCTATTCTGTCACCCGCTCGCTGAAGGAGAACATCGAAAGGATCCGTCGGGTTCGCTTCCTGGTGGAGGGTCGGGAACGTCCTACTCTGGCCGGACATGTTTCCATCCGTGAGCCCTTTATGTAAGAATGTCCTGTCATGCCAGCACGAAACGATGGTCGCAAGACCAATCAACTCCGACCGGTTAACATCGTCCCCGGCTACAATAAGCACGCCGAAGGCTCGGCACTCATCGAGTGCGGCGAAACGCGTGTCATCTGCACCGCCAGCGTTGAGGAGAAGATCCCTCCCTTTCTCCGAGGCAGCGGGAAGGGATGGGTCACCGCTGAATACGGGATGATCCCGCGCTCGACCGGTACCCGGATGAGAAGAGAAGCCGCCAGAGGTAAACCGTCGGGTCGAACCCAGGAAATCCAGCGACTGATCGGCCGTTCGCTCCGCTCTGTGGTCGATATGGAAGCCCTGGGCGAACGGACCATCTGGATGGACTGTGACGTCATCCAAGCGGATGGAGGAACCCGGACCGCTTCCATAACGGGGGCCTTCGTGGCTCTGGCCTTGGCTTTAGCCAAGCTCCAGAAGGAAAAACTTTTGAAGAAACCCGTGCTTCAAGACTTTGTGGCTGCTATCAGCGTTGGCATCGTTTCCGGAGAACCGATACTGGATCTTGGCTACGAGGAAGACTTTGCAGCCGCGGTGGACATGAACGTGGTGATGACGGGTCAGGGTCTTTATGTCGAAGTCCAGGGGACGGCTGAAGAAAACCCCTTTTCGGCATCCCAGCTGGACAGCCTTCTGGGACTGGCCGGCGAAGGTATCCAAACACTTGTGGGCGAGCAAAAGCTTGTTCTCGAGCAACAAATAGAAAACCACTCGGATCTTTTTTGCTGTGAACCCGACCCGCAGGCTGCGCTTTCTTCTGGCAACCCACAATAACGGCAAGGTGCGGGAAATTCGTTCCGCGCTCTCCCAGTTCGAGATTGACCTCGAAACTCTCGACCAGCACGGCAGTTTCCCCGAGGCCGAGGAAACCGGATCCACCTTTTCCGAAAATGCCCATTTAAAAGCCCTGCATTATCAAGGCTTAACAGGGCTTCCAGCCCTGGCCGAGGACTCCGGACTGGCTGTGGATGGGCTGGGTGGAGAACCCGGAATTCATTCCGCCCGCTTCGCGCCTACCGATGAAAAGCGCATTGCAAAACTGCTGGAAAGGATGGACTCCCTCTCCCATGAAACCGAGAGAACGGCCCGCTTTGTATCCGCCATCTGCTTGATACTCCCGTCTCGAGTCATCGAGGTGGTGGGAGAGGTTCCGGGACGAATAACCCGAGCGCCCCGCGGCGACCAGGGATTCGGCTATGATCCCGTCTTTTACTATGCACCGCTCGAGAGAACCTTTGCCCAGATGACAGTGGAAGAAAAAAACCGGGTTTCCCATCGCGCCGCCGCCCTAAAGAAGCTGGTGGGGGAGTTGGAAGGGCTGACAGCTGACCGCTGAGCGCTGGTCTTCGACCAGCGCGTTCCACGTTCCAAGTATCACGTTTTACGTTCCAATTTGGCACGATCCGGCAGCCTGTTGTAGGGGCGCACCGAGTGCGCCCACAGCAAGGACGTTGTAGCGGCCGCTCTATGAGCGGCCTTCCGGATGGTGAGGCACCGCCTGTCAGAAAATCCGAAATTCGAATTCCCAAATCCGAGTCCAGTCCGAAATTCAAAACCGGACCATTCTCCACTCCGAGCGTCAGCGAGGAGTTTCTCCGCGTGCGAAGCACGCTTCTCCTGGCCCCTAGTCTGCTTGAGTGATGAATTCCGCCAGTGGGACCACCGGAAAGGTGGTGAGAATACCGGGAGAGACGCGGATGACGGTGGCAGCCACTTCAGCACTCGCCTCAACCCACAGAGTACCCACAAAGGTATCCGGCAAGCCGAGATCGAGGGTAGGGCCATTGGGAAATCCGACCAACTGCGCACGCGCTGCCAGAACGATCGTTTTTGAGGCCACGATGGCTCCCTCTGTATCTCGAACCATCAAAGTGAGCGAAACCTGCTGGTCCTGGGCATTCACAATGGCAATCCCTGTATCCGTAGCCGGAGCATCGCGATCAATGGGCAACACAAAATCGGTCTGGGGAAAGCTTTCTCCCACGCCCGCAGTCCCGGTGGCGAGCGAGCTGAAAAGAACAACTCCACCTACCGGACTATCCTGGGTTGTTACCTCGAGTGATCCCTCGACATAACTTTCTGTTTCCAGAATTACCGATCCAAGAGGAGGAATGGAAAGACTCTTGGCCCCACTGGACAAGAACTCCCCGCTCAGGGTCATCGACGTGAAGGAACCACTCTGATTGCGCACCTGAATGGTCACGTTGGCCATCCGCTTAGCCGATGGATTCAAAAGAATCAGTTTGGAACTCAGATCCCCGACATGGGCAAACTGGGCGAAAAAGCTGCGGGTGGAAATCCGGTTCTGGATCACCGGAAAGGTGGTGAAAACACCGGGTCTGGTGCCGATCACGGTGGCTCCAATCGGGCGATTCGCCGTCACCAGGGCTGACCCGTCAAAATCCGAGCCAACGATGCTGATCAAATCGGGAATAAAACTGGCCAGGTGGCCGTTGGCACCCAGGTCCAGGATGGTGTTTCCCACCGGCCGACCGTCGGGATCCTGAAGTTGAACAAACACCTTGACCGGCCGATCATCCAGATTGGTGAGGGCCAGACCCGTATTCACGGTGGCGCCACCGCCCTTGACCTCGACTGGGGCAAGAAAGGTATAGAGAGGCCGGCTGGGGCCCACCCCTGTGGTTCCCGTGTCCGACTCGAACAGGACCGTTCCCCCGATTCTGCGGTCGGCCCGGGCACGTAAGGAACCAACGAACTGGGAGCTTCCACTGGTGGTCACGGAAAGTGACCCACCTGCCGCCAGAGTGAAATCTAGGTCACTGTTGGCATCGAAGGTGAGACTCCCCAGACCAATCGCCGTGCGGTCTCCGCTGCTTCCCCGTGCCGAAATCTTTCCACTCACTGACTGACTCAGGTTTGTGTTGACCAGAAACACGCCGGAAGTGATTGATAAGGGAATATCCACAAACTGGCCAAAGGCTTGGAGAAACCGCAAAGGAGAAAAAACTTCAAGGCCACCCGTGACCACGCCCACCTCGCCGGAGTCATTCTTGAGGAGGACGGAATATTCTCCCTTGGGTGTGTCCAGCGGAACAGTAAGCGGGTAAGATTTAAGATTATCCCCGCTCGCATTCTGCTTTCCAGTTACGAGTTCGTTCGACAAGAAATAGATACCTTGATTAGTAGCAAGAGTGTCGACCCCAGTCCCCGACACTAAAAAATTAGTCTCCTCACCCTGGTCTACATTTACCGAGTCAACTGATAGCGAGACCGAACTTGTCAGTTTAGCTTGGACAAGCAGAAACTTCGGATCTACGGCCGAATTTCCCTGAGTTACCTGGAAATCGATGCCCGAAGTTATGCCACCCCCAGTTACCGTCACCGAAGGGGTCATCGAGTCATTGAAAAAATTGGGAAGAAAATCGGTCACCATGGACTCATCAAAAATTCCCCCGTTGATATTGCCCGATCCAGTGGGACTGTCAAGCGGCTCGACGTACAACGTATAGTCCCCAGGCGGCAAGAAGCCCAATTCGTAGTTTCCGTCCGTAAGGGTGATGGCGTTGGAAGACAAGGCCCCGTGCTCATCCACCGCAACGACAAAAGCTCCAAAGACCGGAAGTCCCCCACGCGAGACCTTCCCGGTAATTGTTCCCGTGATTCGGTCCAATCCCACCATGGGATAAGTCACATTCGCACCTGCAATGTCATCCCACGAGAGCACGTCAAAACGCTGACTGAAGGCCCGAGACCCACTAAAAAACATGGTGGAGGTCCGGCTGACGCTGTGATCCAAGTTCAAGTGGTGCCCGAATTCGTGCAACGAAGTATCGAAAATGTTTTGAACATCGGCCTGGGTATCCTCAACCGTGGTCCAGGTCTTACTTGGATTGAAAACTAGATCCCGATCCAAAAGCTGACCGGTCACCGGGTTGAAGGTGCTCAATGACAAGCCGACAGTCGCTCCCGAAAATAAGGCTTGGTTGGCGGCCGTGTCGGCAAGGGTGACAAGATGGACCCGATCAAAGCCGGCATCTGAAATCGAGGTGTCCGCACCGAACACAAAGTTGACGGAGGTTGTTCTTATCCACCGCTCCAGCGCTTCCTTCAATGCAGCCTTGGGATTACTGCCATCGACTACCTGAGGCAACTGATCGGTAAAGCCCTCCCAGATTCGGATCTCGATGGGATAGTCGGCAACAAACCAGCGCGTGGTTGTCACACCATCATCGAGTAAACTCACGACATATCCACTGTGCACAAGCCCGAAAACAACCACCAGAACCCCCAGTATGATCGATTGCTTCCAACTCTTTGCAGCCATCACAACCCTTATTCTTCCGGTCTCGTCAGTTCCTCCAGGGTGGCACGCAGCTTCGCAGAGAAGACTTCAAGCTCCTGAAAGGTACTCAAGGGCTGTCCGCCCAGGGTCAGTGCCAGGGGATGGGAGGGATAGATGCGAACGACACGCTGATCGGAGCCACCATTGATGACCTGGAACTGCCCGAGAGTACCGGCCAATGTCCGGTTGCGCTGCAAGTCGTCAAGATAGGAAAAAACAAGGTACTCCCGGCCCAGCCGGTAACGAGCTGTGTGTGTGACTTGCTGGGCCAGTTCCCCCACCGTACCCCCGTATTCGATAATTTCGGCCAGATTATCCGGGTCTCCCTTGACCGAGTCCTGCACCTGAAATAGGTGCCGGGTCAAGATAAAACGATGATCCTCGTTCCAGTAACTCTCCTTCTCCACCAGCCTTCCCACGAAGATCAGGTTGCTCTCCTCAAGAAAATCGATGTCGGCAACCGAAGCCGAACGGCTCTGGCCGGCAAGGAAAGGAGAAGTGAGAGACAAGATGAAGGTCAGGAAAATGAACTGTTTAGGAAAAAACATTGTATTAACTCTTATACAAAAAAAGAGAGCACAGAGGCAAATCTCACCCAACCAGCCTCTCCGTTTAAATAACGTGGAATCAGGGTAAGTGTTTCAGAGACGTAGAAATTATCCGCCCTCGGAAGAACTGCCCCTCAAGTGCATCTGGACACCCTCCACCGTAAAGGCGATCCCTTCCGGGCCAACCTTGAATTCCCCTTGAGGGACAAACACTCCCTCCGATGGGATGTTCATGGAACCATCGGCCTGGGGGGCAACCAGGTCTGCAGCGATCGTTTCCACCGTCTGGGATTTGATCCTTAAAAGGACGGAGTGGGACACCTGCGGGTTCACCACCAGAAAGCTCACCGACTCTTCGCAATGGTAGATGGTGGCCTCCGGGACCTCTTGATCTTCTATCACCAGTAGATACTCCCGGGTCGGCAGGAAGAGCTCAACGTCGGTCTCCTCGATCTCCTCCCCGATCTCGGCGGCGATGTCAACCATTTGCAAACCCGTATTGGTCCCAGCCCAGAACAGCACCCCGGACATGGCCAAAACAGCGACAGCCAGACGACGCCAGGGAAAAGCCTGCCGACCCGACCGGCGGCCCCAGAAGGCAAGTACCAGCGGAGGCACCAGTAGCAGCAGATCCTGCCAGAAAGCCTCTCCAGCCGTCCGCTCCAGCAAACTGCCGAAACAGCCACAGGCGGCATCGGGATCTCTTAAACCATTCATCACCAGCCAATAATTACGTCCGGTGAGAAAAACAAAGAAGGTCACCAGCAAGGTGGTGGGAATCAGAATCCAGATCCGGCGAAGGCCCAACAGCAACACCGTTCCCAGCCCCGCCTCCAGAGCCAGTGCCAGCAGCGTGACGGTTCGAGCCGAGAATAGAAAATCCAGTTCCTCCAGCTGGATCTGCTCGGCAAACGCCCCCGGTTCCAGTCCCTTGGCCCAGGTGGCCACCAGCAGCACCAGGCCCAGGAAGATGGCTCCTGCAGTTCCCAGCAACGGCTTCCATTTCATGGCTTTCCATAGTATCGATTCGAAGGTACCCCTAGCAAATCAAGGAGGGGCCGTCGCTGGTCTTCGACCAGCGCATTCCAGGTTCCACGTTCCACGTGTCCGGAGTGTGGGAGGCGCCTCAGTGCGCCGATTCCGGAAGCCGCTACAACAACCTTGCTGTGGGCGCACTCAGTGCGGCCCCTACACTCACCTTTCAGGGCTCGCTCCGGAAGGAGCGACAGCGTCTGAGTCAGGGCGTCCCGCCCTGGCGCAGTCTTCTTTGTGCCTTTGTGGTGAATATCTTCTTCTGTGTCTCTGTGGTGAAGTCGGCACGACCCAGCTGGACGTGAATATAAATTCATAATATGAATTCCAATTTCAGTGAATATATTGTAAGCTGTTCATGGAGGAAAAATTGCCCGACGGAGTTTCCGGTCAGCTATCCAGGAAAGAACGCGCCTTTCTTCAAAATCGCGGTGAAATCATCAGCGCCGCTGAGAGCATTTTCGCCGAGAAGGGGTACGTGTCGACGACCATGGAAGAGATCGCACGGCGGGCGGAGTTTGCGGTCGGCACTCTGTACAAGTTCTTTGAGAACAAGGCCAACCTGCATACGGAAATTCTCCACACCAAGCTGGATCAACTGGAGGAGGAGGCGTCTGCGGTCTTTGAGTCGGCCGGAAGGCCCTTGGAAAAAATCGAAAGCTATTTCCATCTGCGCATCAGCTTTTTCTGGAAACACCAGGAATATTTTCAACTCTTGTTCCAGGAGACCGCCACCAC
>JAPYTY010000095.1 GCA_029942065.1 Acidobacteriota bacterium
CGCCAGAGGTGCTCAGGTCACGGCGGTGGATGCCGATCCGGCAGCGGTGGATGCGGTGGCCAAAGCCGTGGTAGAAAAGTTCGGCCAGGGCGCGGTGCTTCCCATGGTCGCCGATGTCACCCGCTTTGAAGAGTGCCGGAACATCGTGGAGCAGACACGCCTTCAGTTTGGCGGGGTGCATGCCCTGGTCAACAACGCCGGCGTCGGGATGCAGTCCATCCGCAAGGACTACATGAACGAACCGGTGCCCTTCTGGGAGGCCGATCTGGACCGCTGGCAACGGCTGATGGATGTCAACTGGAAGGGCCCCTTCATGCTGGCCGGCCTTGTCGCGCCTCATTTGATCGCTCAGGGGTGGGGGCGGATCGTCAACGTGACCACCAGTTTGGATACCATGCATCGAAGGGCCTACACGCCCTATGGGCCTTCCAAGGCGGCTCTGGAGGCGGCCAGTTCGTGCTGGGCCAAGGACCTGGAGGGAACCGGAGTCACGGCCAACGTGCTGGTACCCGGAGGCCCGACCAACACCGGTTTCATTCCTTCGGACGCACCCTTTGACCGGGCTCGCCTGGTCCAGCCCGAGGTCATGGTGGCACCCATCAGCTGGCTGGTTTCGGATGACTCCGATGGGGTGACCGACTGTCGGTTTGTGGGCCGCTACTGGGACTCCAGCCTGCCTCCAGCCGAAGCTGCAGAAAGATCGAAGGCCCCGGCCGCCTGGCCGGGCCTGGGATTACAGGCCGCCTGGCCCGGAGCCAGGGAAAGTTAGGTTGCGGCTACTGGACTGGCAAAGGACAAGGGATCTCGCAGCTTGCGAAGTGTTTTCTCTTCAATCTGACGGATTCGTTCCCGGGTGACGCTGAATCTCTGCCCCACTTCCTCCAGGGTGTGCTCCTGTCCGTCCCCAACACCAAATCGCATGCGGATAATCTGCTCGTCGCGAGAAGGCAAGGTCCCCAGCACGGCAGCGACCTGATCCTTCAGGTGAATATGGATAGCGGTCTCATCGGGAGGGGCCACATCCTTGTCTTCAATGAAATCTCCCAGATGGCTATCTTCTTCTTCTCCAATAGGGGTTTCCAGCGAGATCGGTTGGCGAGCAATCTTGTGAATCTTTCGCACTTTGCTCACGCTTATTTCCATGGCATCGGCAATCTCCTGGTCGGTGGGTTCCCGGCCGCACTCCTGGACCAGGGATCTGGAGACTCGGGTGAGCTTGTTGATGTACTCAATCATATGCACCGGAACCCGGATGGTCCGGGCCTTGTCGGCTATGGCTCGGGTAATGGCTTGCCGAATCCACCAGGTGGCATAGGTGGAAAATTTGTAGCCA
Source organism: Acidobacteriota bacterium (assembly GCA_029942065.1). Classification (GTDB taxonomy): domain Bacteria; phylum Acidobacteriota; class UBA6911; order RPQK01; family JADFOI01; genus JAPYTY01. The sequence continues at coordinate 1,334 of JAPYTY010000095.1, forward strand.
CGCTGATATTCAAACTTATCAACCGCCTTCATCAAGCCAATGTTCCCCTCCTGGATGAGATCCAGGAAATGCAGTCCCCGGTTGTAGTATTTCTTGGCAATGGAAACGACCAGCCGAAGATTGGCTTCCACCAACTCCTTCTTGGCGATCTCCAGTTCCACTTCCGCCCGCTTGAGCACCGCCAGACTTCGCTTCAACTGGGCTGGTGAGGCTAACAGCATCTCTTCCATCTGGGTGAGTTCCTGGGAAATCACCCGCAGCCTCAACGCCACCTTCTTGGCCTCATCCGACTTCAAGGAAGACTTGTGCCGCTTCTTCAGTCGGGTCGATTCCCGCTCCAGGGTCACCAGTTGATGGACCGTGCCTTTGAGCGCATCGGCGAGTTTTTGATGCACCTCAGGTTTCAGACCCAGACTGTCCACAACTCGAGCCATCGTGACCTGACGTTCCGCAATCTGGGAGAGGAGCCTCATGTGAGCCCGACCATCCTTCTTGGTTCTGGCCAGTCGCTTTCTGAGTTGCACGATTTCCTCTCGCAAGCCGGCATTTTTGGTAATGCGCCTCAGCACCAGACGACGACGCTTCTTGCACAACTCGTCCGTTACCTCTTCCTCACTGAATTTCACCAGACGGGTGATTTTGACTTCACTTTGTCGAAGCCGATCGCCATATCTGAAGACTTCTTCCACCACGCCCGGGGAGCGGAACAAAACTTCAAGGAACTTTCTGTCCCCTTCTTCAATTCTCATGGCAAGCGCAATCTCTTCCTTGCGGGTCAAAAGAGAAACCGTCCCCATTTCCCTGAGGTAAATCTGGATCGGATCATTGCTTTTGTCCCAATGCTGGGCAGCCTTCTGGTCCCCGGTAATCACCTTGGAGCGCGATTTTTGCCGGGCACCCGCCCCTTCCTGCTCAGAATCGAGAATTTCAACCCCGGCATTGCCCAGAAGTTGAAAAAGGCTCTCCAGGCTCTGGGGTGAATCGATGTCATCGGCCAGGGCATTGACGACCTCGTCGTAAAGAAGATATCCCCTCTCCTTACCCAGGCTCAGCAAAGCCGTGATGTCTTCATGTTTTTCTTTGGTATCCAGTAACTCTTCGGTCATCGATAACACTTTTTTAAACTCCCCACATTTTCCCCTAATTAATGATCCCCAAAATCCTCAAAACGGGCACAGGCGAGCTTGCAGACTCCCTGACCACCTCAACGAATATGCGAAAAAAACCAATAAGTTTCAAGTAAATTCAACTGTTTCCAACCCTCGGTCCTCCCTCTCCCATCAGTTCCTGGTTCCTGATTTCTACCGCAACCGGCATGCCAAACCCTCAGGCAGGCGTATCCCGAGCTTCAACAATAACTTAAGGACTTCTACCGTCCTCCCAATGGGTTCAGTGGTGTGTCAGCGCTCCCACTTCTGCGGCATTTGACGCAAGGGGTCAGAAGAACGATACAATGAACGGCACCCGGATTTTCAACAGCAGAACACGATCAGGGGGCACGGCATGAAGAAGGCACTCATCATTGGCGGAGTATCGATTCTCCTGGTCCTGGTTATCGGGATCCTCACCCTGCGGGTGGTGGGTTTCGAGCCTCGGGATCGCAGCGCCGGCTTCTGGGTCAAGGGGGAGCCGGTCACCACATCCGTCACCGACTGGGCCTTCACCGAGCAGATCGAGGAAATTTACGTGGAAACTCGGACCTGGTATCTCATTCCCCACTCGGTCAATACCTATTGCGCCACCTACGACGGCCAGCTCTACATTTTCTCTGCCTACTACCAGGGAGGCGAGTTCCCCTACGGCAGGCTCTGGAACCAGAATGTCCTGCGCGACCCGCGCGTCCGCCTCAAGATGGGGAACCGATTATTCGATCAAACCCTGGCCTTCGTCGCGGAGGCGGCAGAGAAGGAAGCCGTTTACCAGAATTTCGTGAAGAAATATTCCGACTGGACCAGTCCGGGAATTGAAAATGTCCATATCTTTCAGGTCTTGCCAGGCTAGGGAGCGCTGGTCTGCGACCAGCGCGTTCCACGTTCCAGGTTTCACGTTCCACGTCAATCAAGAACTAGCACTAGCCCGGATTATGCATTAATCCGGGTTGGTTCTTCTCTTCCAATACCCCCGAAACGGGAATACTACCGGGCCAGCCAGATCTCCAGCTCAACCAGCATCTCCGGATTGCCCAGCGCCTGAACCACCCGAAAGGTGGCGGCGGTCGGCTTGACGGCGATATCCGACATGAAAGCCGAGGTGGCCTGACGGATCCCGCTGAACTGACTAGCTGGAACCTCCCGGGTCACAGTGGTCTCATAACGAATGATGTTGTCCTTGCTGTAGCCGTTGTTCTCGATCAACTCCTGAAACCGGCCCAGGATGAACTCGGTCTGAGCTACCGCATCACCCGGGGATTGAACGGTTCCTTCAGCATCGGTGGCCCCGTACCCGGAGACCAGGAAGAGTTCACTGAAGTCCCGGATCTTCAGTCCCCAGTTGATTGAAGCCACCTCCACCTTGTTGGGATCCTCCACGGCGATCTTGCTCATCTCCCGGGCCGGCGCGGCCCCAGCTGGAGGATTGTTCTCGACGACCTGGGTACAGGCCCAGGACAGGCTCAGGGCACCCAGCACACCCAGAATCAGGAACTCTCTCGCTGTCTTCTTTTTCATGATCCCGCCTTCTCAATCAATAGCAAAGCAGTAGAACAGGCCGTCGCCGCCGGTGCCCTGCAGGTTTTCCTGGCTGCAGCCCCGGGATCCGTGGGCCGAGTTCCAGGAGGTGGGATTTTGGCCGCCGCCGGTACGATCAAAGTGGCCCACCATGGCGCTGCCCTCCCCGCTGCCCGTCCAGTTCTGACAGGTTGTGTCTTCACTCCCCGGAACTGCTGTCCCGTCCAGCTGAGAGCCCGTCAAAATGTCGTGCCGATTGGGTGAATCTCCTCGTCCGTTGGTCATCTCTCCCTTTTCATTGAGGACCGCCTGCTTGGTAAGATTGTTGCTGTCCGAGTGCAGATCATCCACATCCTGCGCCATCTGGACGCCCGAAAAGTTATACCAGGGACCCTGGCCGATCCGGTCACGGGCGTTCACGCCTGGCTGATTGCCCGAAGCGGTGGCGCTCAGATTAGGCTCGCCAGGTTCGTCCGCCGGCCCCGGAGTTTTCAGCCAACGTCCCGCAGTGCTGATCCGCCCCTTCCAGGCCACCCAGGTCGGCCCCATTGCCGGGGCCCATGCTGACCAAAAAGAAACTCATCTTGGCGTCCTGTGCCAAGGCCGGGGCTGGACTAACCATCGCCAGTACCATGAAAATCAAAAGAAACTGCATCTTGCTCATCTCGGTTCTCCTTTTCGCTGGTTGTCTTGATTCGAGTTAATCCTCGAGAAGGGCTTCGACGTCGATGGTGATCAGGACGTCTTTGCCTACCACCACTCCACCGTCTTCCATTTCACCGTTCCAGCTCACGCCGAAGTCGTTGCGATCAATAGTGGTGGTTGCCACAAAACCCGCCCGGGCCTTCCACCAGCTGAGGAAACACCAGGGTAGACTGAGGATAGGCCCCCGGCACCCCGAGAAACAGCAGGACCAGGAGGACTGCAACCCTGCGGCCGCAAGACGCTCTGCTCTCGATGTATTGCACTCGGAGTTCCATGGCGATCACATACCGTACACCGGGAATCGTCACTGTGCAATAATCGAAGTTCCCATGATGAATCAAAGCCGGACATCCAGGCTGCTATTGACTTGCACCTGCCTTCTTCTCATGACCAGCTGTCAGACGGTTCGGGAAGCCGCCATCGAAGACGTTGAAACAGGAACGAAACTGAGCGACTATCGGATGATCTCCCTGACCGGCCGAAGAGACGGCGACCGGCTGCCCGTACAGGTCGTCTTCGAGGCCGGGTCTTCGCAGCTGCGGATGGATCTACGCTTTCGAATCGGGGTTCCCACTCGTCTGGAGTCGGGCGGGTACTCCTTTGAACAGGCGGACCGAGCCCTCCAGGGTCGTGTCCGCGAACGCTCGGCGACCTTCCTGGGAGGTCAGTCCGACAACCCCAATCTGGGCGGCGTCTTCGAACTGCTCTCAAGGGAAGGGGCGCCCCTTTACAAGGTCTCCCTCCCCACCAGCGAGGTGAAGCGGCCTGATTCCGGAGCTCCCTCGATGGCTCCGTCGCACTAGCCCGGATTTTGCATAAATTCTCGTCGCGAAGTGCCGGCCCGGCAACAAAAACAGAACGGTGTTTCCGGAGTGTGGGAGGCGCCTCAGTGCGCCGATTCTGGAGAGCCTTTCGCAGAGCGGCCGCTACAAGATCGTGCCAACCTGGAACGTGAAACGCGGGCGAGCGGAGCAAGCCCGCTCCGGGGCTATGCAAGTGCTATAGGTTGGTTTTATAATAGCTCAGACGGGCTAGATGGACAGATCAACCACAACTCTGAAAACGATCCTGGGCTCGATGGCCCTGATGTTGCTTGGCACTGATTTGCTCCAGGCGGCCGGGCTGCAGAACCTTGATCCCGTTCCTTCCCACGATTTCGACTATCAGGCACCTCTTGATCGCTACTGCGCGACCTGCCACAACCAGCAGTTGAAGACCGGTGGACTGGCGCTGAGCGGGCTGGATGTCACCAAAGCGGCGGAGTTACCTGAGACATGGGAAAAAGTGGTGAGAAAACTGCGCACCGGGGCCATGCCGCCGGTCGGCATGCCGCGGCCCGACAAGGCCACCTACGATTTACTGGCCACCTATCTGGAGAGACAGCTGGACCAGGCGGCAGCCGCCCGGCCCAATCCGGGCCGGCCTATGCTGCATCGGCTAAACCGATTTGAGTACACCAATGCGGTACGCGATTTGCTGGGGGTCGAGATCAACGGGGAGACCCTCCTTCCCGCCGACGATTCAAGATTTGGCTTCGACAACATTGGGGATGTTTTGACGATATCGCCGTTGTTGCTGGAACGATATGTGTCGGCGGCCCACAAGGTCACCCGCATGGCCATCGGGGATCGTAATGCCTCTCCGGTCTCGGAAACCTACAGGATGCTTAAATACAATCTTCAGGATGACCGCATGAATGACTCTCTGCCTTTCGGGACTCGGGGAGGAATCGCGGTTCGCCATTACTTTCCACTGGACGGCGAATATGTCCTCGAGGTCTCCCTTGGGAAAAACTCCAGGGACTACATCCGCGGCCTGACCCGTTCTCACCAGCTCGATGTCCGCCTGGACGGCGCCCGAGTCAAACGTTTTATATTTGGCGGGGAGACGTATGGCCCCTCGGCGCCCATTTTCTCGTCGGCGATCATGGGAGATCCCCTCCAGGAGACCTATGAGCGCACGGCCGATGAGGCCCTTCAGGTTCGCTTCGAAGCCAAAGCCGGGACACGGCTGGTGGGAGTCGCTTTCCTGAAGGAAATCCGGATGCCGGAAGGCGCACGGCTGCCTGCGATGACCCTGTATGTCTGGCCGCAGTACAAGGGAGGTAACCCGGGGGTGGCCAGGATCACCCTCGGCGGTCCGTACAACGCCCAGGGGCTGGGGGAAACTGCCAGCCGCCGCGAGGTCTTCAGATGCCGACCGTCGAGCGTCGAAGAGGAAGAGCCTTGCGCCCGGCAGATCCTCTCCAAACTGGCGCGGCGAGCCTATCGGCGGCCCTTGACGGATGAAGACCTGCGGGTTCTCATTGACTTCTACAGATCCGGCCGGAGCGAGGACGACTTTGAAGCGGGAATCGCAACCGCCCTGGAGAGAATCCTGGTGGGCCCCGAGTTCTTGTTCCGGATCGAATCCGATCCCGAGAAGGCAACACCCGATGGCGTCTATCCGATCAGCGATCTTGAGCTGGCCTCGCGCCTGTCTTTCTTCCTGTGGAGCAGCCTGCCGGACGATCAGCTCTTGGACCTGGCGGAGCAGGGCCGACTCCAGGACCCCCAGGTGCTGGAGCAGCAG
>JAPYTY010000096.1 GCA_029942065.1 Acidobacteriota bacterium
CGCGTACTCGACATCGGTCATGACTTTCATGCCCGAGCCGCCCATCTGGGCCCGGACCGGGAAAGCCGTCATCGTAGACAGAAACAGCACCAACAAAGACTTTATTGAAATTTGTTTCATGTGACTCCTTCAAGGCTCATAAGTTTTTGTGCAGGACCCCATGGAAGGCTTCAATCCTCTCCAGAGGTTGGGGCTTCGTGACGTAGCTGATCAGGACAAAGGCAAGACAATTCACCAACAGGGAGGCCACCAGTCCGGGAAGCAATGGCGAGGAAAAGGGATCGGGGAACAGATTGAATCGAACCCCCACCAACACCAGGATACCCGCTGCAGGTGCAATGATCGCCGCTTCCGTGGAGGCCCGAGGCCATGCCACGGCACCGAAAAGCAGGGGAAGAAGCTGCATCGTCAAGCCTCCTGCCATCACGGCCAGGGGGGTGATAAATCCCGGGTAGAGGATCGCTAATACCACACCCATGCCGGCCGCCAGCACGATGACCAGGTAATTGAGCTTCAATTCGCGGGAGGGTTCCATGTCGGGCACAAAAAGGACCCGGATCAGGTCCCGAACCACGGTGACAGCCAGAACGTGAAGGTAGGAATCGGCGGTCGATATAACGGCGGCCAGAATCATCACCAGAAAACAGGAGGCCAGAACGAACGGCAGAAACTCGAAGGCCAGGACAGACGAAACAAAATCCGGATTTTCGATGTCCGGGAAAATCACCCGGCCGTAGGTGCCAATGAAATAAGTACCGAAGACATGGACCAGGGTCATGATCACCAGGTAGGTGACGGTCACCCGAAGCAACTGTTGATTGCTCCGTAACGCGTGCATTCTGACCCATACGGCGGGTGATACCACACAGGTTCCCAGAACGAAGATGGTACCGAAGGCGATGGCCTGCAGGGGAGAAAAAATGCCCAGTGGCCCGGGAAGGGTGATGTGAACTGCCCGCTGATCGCCAAGTCCTTCAAAAACGCCCATCACTCCACCCGCATCTCTGGTAATGAAAAAGACAAAGGCAGCCAGGACACAGAGGATGAGAAGTCCGTTGAAGGTATCCAACCAGGCAATACCCCGAACCCCAGTGGTGGTAATGTGAATCAACACGACCAGAACAATGCTCACCATGCCCAGCTCGACCGGGAGGATCCCGCCCGAGAGGACATTCAGTACGATCCCTCCAGCCAGAAGTTGAGCTACCGTGTAGGCGACGTTGAAGAACAGGCTGGCAATCACCGTATACAGTCGAACCGTGTCGCTCTGGTAATACCCCCCGAGCAAGTCACCCGGCGTATTGAAGTCATGCTCCTTCCCGAGTATCCATATCCGACGCCCGAAGTACCAGAGCAGAGGGGCCGAAACACAGACTCCTATCATGACCGAGGTGATGAAGGCACCCCCCAGGACGTACACGGAACTGGGAAAGCCGGCCAGGGCCACTCCACTCCAGATGGTCGCCAGGATGGTCAGGGTGGACACCACCCATCCCAGATTTCCGGAAGCCGTGACGTAGTCCGACAGTTCCCCCGTGAACCGATTGCCGGCCAGGCAGGAAATCACTCCCAGAACAACCAGGTAAGCCAGCAGAACCGTGAGGGTCTGGGGGAGATGAGATGAAATTTCTTCTGCAAGACCGGGAGGCACAACCTGCAGAAGCGGGACCCGACTCATTCGGGAAGGTCCCCGGATGGCCCGCTTCCAGATCGCCGGGAGGCTCGATGGGCCAATAAAAGCAACCCCACAATAAACAGTAGAGAAACCCCCCTCGTCACCACCATCAAAACAGGAAGACCGGCCACCAGCACCGGCCGGGTACCCAGGTACTCAAGACCCATATAGGTGACAAGGGCGACAACGGTGAAATAGGCGACCATCAAACGGTCTGTGTTGGCAGGCCAGAGAGCATACTGCTCTGGAATTTCTGATGGATGAGGGCGTCTTTTCTGACGCCATTCTTCATTCCATTTCACAGTAATGACACCACGTTTTCCAGCTCCATTAAAAACTCAGGTGGTTCCCTATAATAGAACATCTCCCGTGCCTCCGGGTAGACCGGCATGTGCTCCCTTTGATGGGCTCCTTTCCCAAACCTGTTCGCAAACGCGGGGAGAGAGAGAACTGACCTTCCTCGATTCGGATACCCGTAGTCCACTGGGTAATGACATCCTTCCGGAACTCAGGCGCGTTCCGGTGCTCCTGTCCGACTCAGGTCAGAGTCGGTATTTTTTTAGGTTAAATAAATTGAGAGTGGGAACTAAGGATGGTCCGTTCTTTCCGATTTCACATTTTCTGAGCAGCCCCGTTCTCTGGTGATGATGCTGCCCCATGTGTGGAGTGTCACACCAAGGAAGCGGCCGCTGAACTGCGGAACAACGGCCGACGCTACAACCTGACGAGGGTATCTTAAACAGAGGGTTGTATATTCGCGTTCAGGCGGAATAGATTACCCGGGTCATATTTGTCCTTGATTTGGACCAGGCGGCGATAGTTGCCGAGGTAGTTCAAGTTCACCTCTCCCTGGGACTCCTTGAGCATATCATTGGTATAGAAGCCTTTCGTGTGGGGCTCGATATCCTTCCAGTAATCTTCAACATAGGCCCTATGTTCCGCGCCCTCTTCTCCGTAGGGCCAGCGTACGCCGCAAAGCATGTTGGCCTTGGAATCCCGGTGTGGGAATGCGGTGGCATCCACGGCTACGCGACCTATGGCACCTCCTGATTGCTGGAAGGCCATTGAGTGGCTACGGCCGGGATGCGGCACCATCCCGCTGATGATAGCATCGATAAGCTGCGGAGTGAGGTCCTCTATGAAGCCGCTCTTCGAGGCGGCCACACTTCGGATATCCGTGTTGTCGCCCATCTTCTGGACGAAGACATAATCCAGTGTCCGCACATCTTCGGCTGCCACCGTGCCGGCCTTGCGAATCGGCGCCAGGAAGTCCTCCGCCTTATCGAGCGGTCCGGAATAGATGATGCTGACGGAGACACCGAGACCGTTGGCTCTTGCAGCTACGCCGCCGCTGACGTAGAGATTATCAGGTGCGTTTTCCGAATACTCGGCAAAGAAATTCAGAACCTGCTTGGCCTCGGACCCGGGAAAGGAAAATCGTCCGCGAACCACCTGACGCTGCATCGGATGCAACTGGAATTTGAATGACGTCACCACGCCAAAGTTGCCGCCGCCGCCGCGCACTCCCCAGTAGAGGTCCGGGTTCTCGTCCTTGTTGGCCCGGCGAAACTCACCGTCGGCCGTGATGATGTCAACCCCCAGAACATTATCCAGGGCCAGACCGAAACGTCGGCCCACCCGGCCAAACCCGCCGCCGAGTGTCAAACCGCTCACACCGGTGTGGGAAACGGTGCCTGCCGTGGTGACCAGGCCATACGCCATCGTTTCGTGATCCATGTGACCCAGCAGACTTCCGCCCGAAACGTCGGCGGTACGAGCAATGGGATCGACCCGGACGTTCCGCAGGAGTGACAGATCGATCATCATGCCGCCATCACAGGTGCCATTGCCCGCGGCGCCGTGACCGCCACACTTCACAGCAACCAGGAGATTTTCCGTTCGCGCGAAATTGACGGCGTTACGGACGTCGGCTGCTCCGGCACATCGCACAATCAAGCCGGGGTACTTGTCATACTCCGGATAGAGAACCCGGCGGTGCTTGTCATAGCCGTCATCGCCCTGTAACAAAAGCTGGCCCCGTAGACTGTTGCTGAGATCCTGGACTGCAGACTGTTTTAAAGTGACTTCGGCACCATCCCCTGTCATCGCCGGAACATCGGCACTCACCTCCGTCGTCAGGTTGAGCAGTGCGGCGAGGCTCTGTTTTGCGGGAAGAGAAGCCACAACGGCTGCGGCCAGGCTGGATTGAACAAATCGGCGTCGATGCATTGAGTTACCTCCTGATTATTGCTTGTTCGCGAGACTACATGGTTTCGGCTTCCGAAGCAAAAAAAGAAGTGTTTAGCACAGGTTTCAAGCGGGTTTGATCGGCATCCACGATTTGAAACCTGTTAGACTGCCGAGATGATTGCCACGGTCGAAACCAAGGAAGTCACGAAACTGCGGGACTACCGCCTGGGGCGTTTATTGCTGCTTTTTTGCTGGGCAGTTTGCTCGTTCTTGATCACCAGATGCCGTGCGTCGCATGGACAGCAAACGCTCGGTGAAGGCCCGTGCTGAGGCCCGCCGGCTGTCCCGTGAAATTCGCCTGGAGATGGGAGGCCTTTCTCTCGGACAGCGACTCGCCGGTTGGGCAACGCTGCTCCTGGTCAGCTGGAAATGGCTCACCTCCAAGCTGCGCCTTTTTCAACAACCGGCACTCCTGAGAATCGAACACCGAATACCCCCGGCCCATCGCCGCTGGAAACACAAATCAACCGTGATGCGCCTTCAAGGGGGTCTTCATGCCAGACCCCTGCGGGTGCTGGCAGAGGACCTGGCGCGCAATGCCAGGGACCTGATTGCTTTCGTTTTCCCAGGGAGCTTTGGCGATAGCGAGGAATACTCGACCAGCGCAGCCACCCAACCTTTGGCTATGGATCAGGATGATTAAAGTTTTCATCCGCCCTGGGGAAGACGGAGATTTATTGCCCTGGAAAATCCGTTTTGGTCTCCTCCAAAATTTCTCGGATGGCCAGGCGGTCCTCGTCCGATAGGTGGGCAAAAGCTTCACTTTTATCCTGGCCGCCAAGCACCTCCCCCAATCGCCGGTAGATGTACTTCCTGGCAAGGTCCGGCAACGCATCAAAAGCCTGCGAGTAGATCAGGTAACTCAACGGATAACGAAAAAGCCTCCCGGTCAGGTCCAGTTGCCGCAGCGAGCGGCCCTGCCCGTCCCATGGCCCATGATTGACGAACTCGGAGGCAAAACCCGAAGTCCCGGCGATCGGGCCACCGAGCGGGGCTTCATCGACCAGGAGCAGCGCCATTACCAGCGGCTCAGCCACACTCTCGATGCTCTTCAAGGTGGCGGCAGATCGGGAGTCCGGGTCCTGCCCCAGTTCCCTGTTGCGCGTGGTTTCCCTGAAAAGAGCGGTCCGCGTCTCGTAATTGACGCGGGTGATCAGGTTTTGCAGGTGGACCTGGTGTTCGATCACCATCAGCGCGACGATGTCGCTGTGCTTGCCAAGGTAGGGGGTGGTGTCGATCAGGTTGTCGAGGTCTCTCAGGTTGGCGCCTGCAGCCAGGTCAAGTTGCACCGCCTCGGCAGCGTCCCTGGGGACCAGGTTTCCCATATGCAACTGGTCGCCGTGGGTGCCGGTGACGTACCAGCCTCCCCAGCGGCGGCTGAGCGGGGTCTGGTCGGTGGTGAGGTGCCAGCCCTCGTGAGAGACGAGTTGACCGCTCGGGTTTGCAAAGCCCGAACCCAGGATATATCGCGGCACTCCGCCACCGGTGAGTGAGTAAGAGTCGTGGCAACGGAGACAAAGGTGCGTCTCGCGATTGAACCCGGGAGGCATGCTCTGCTGCTGGTCGAGGGTATAAAAAACAGGGCCCAAATTGGAATCGAGCGAGGCAATCTCAAGGACCGGACTGTTTTGTACCCATGCTACGTAGACATTGTCATTGAAATAGATGGCGCGGGGAGTGTGCGATGAAATCAAGCCGGTCTGGAAGCTGGTCTTGGAAAAAACCAGTATCTGAGAGGCAACAGAAATCTTCAGTTGCTCCAACAGCGAGGCCAGGTATCCGTTCCTGGCGTCGAACTGCAGCGTCATCTCTCCAGCCTGGATCTTCTGCTGAAGCTGGGCTACCGGATCGGTCGGCGTGCTGCTCGAGTAGGCGATCGCTTCATACTCGGTGTCGTAGGGAAGCTGTCGGGTTGCCCACCCCACAACAGGGACGAGGAAGACGAGTACCCCGCAAGCCGCCGGCACCCATCGGCGAACAACTCTGTCCGTTCGAGATTCAAAAGAAACCATCGCCACCTAAACTTTAATGAGTGGCTCCTCAAATAACAAGTCGGCAGAAAATTCAAGAGGACCGCAACCCGCATAATCCGGGCTCACTCTTACTTTAGGTCAGGTAGGGGCCCACGGGCCGTGGGCCCGACAAGCCGGTCTGTGAAAGCGGCGAGACTTTTCTGTATCGTAATCCGGTTTCCATCCCCAGTCGTACCGTTGCTTCAGGTCTCTTACCACATATGGGTCAGATCCCCCAAATTCCGCACGAGTGTCTCTACAGATCCACCTGCAAGGTGGCCACAGTCTAGCGAAGTGGGGCCTTTCGGCAGCGGAGAGTCCTTGGCATGTAGGGTGCTAGTAGTGTACAGAGGGATATTCTGAGGCAAGGGCAAGTTTCAAGAATAAGAGTCGATGAAGAGTTATCTGCTTCGTGTGGAAAAGTCAGATCAGCCCGAAAGGAATAAGTAGGTTATGAGAGAGGAATATGACGGAATCATCGTGGGAGGCGGACACAACGGTCTGATTCTCCAGGGCTATCTGTGCAGAGCAGGACTAAAGGTGGCGGTGATAGAGCGGCATCTCGAGATCGGCGGAGGTCTGGATGCTCACGAAGGGGCTCGTGCCGGCTACTGGCACAATATCCATTCCGTCAATCATCGCAACGTTCCCGCCCTGCCCTGGTACAAAGACCTGGAGTTGGAGCGCTTCGGGCAGGAATACACGCGGCCGGAAGTGGCAGTTGCCATGCTGTTCCGGGACAAAACGGCCCTGATCTGGCACAACAACGAGGTCGACAATACCGTTGCCAGTATCGCCCGCTTCAGTGAGAAGGATGCCAGGACCTTCCGTGAATTTTATGATCGTTTTACCCCGGTCGCGCAAAAGATCATCGGGCCTGAAACCTACTCTCCGCCCATGCATCCCGACAAAAAAAGGGAACTGCTGGAGAAGAGCGAGATTGGGCGAGCCTACTATGAATTTGCCGATCGGACCATCAACGATGTGGTTCAGGAGGTCTTCGAAAACGATCGAGTCCGAGCCATGGTCAGCTATATGTTCCTGATTCGGGGAAACGAGTTGGATGCTCCAGGCCAAGGTTACATCGTTCCTGTAGCCTGCGCCGGCGGAATCAATTCCACTATATCCAAAGGCACTTCACACCGCCTGGGACATACGCTGCACAAGATGGTGGTGACCTACGGGGGGGATGTCTATGACGGCACTACCGTCGTGGAAATTATCATGGAGAATGGCCGGGCCGCCGGCGTTCGCCTCAGGGACGGACGTGTGTTGATGGCCCGAAAGTTCGTGGCCACGACCCTGAACCCCCAGCAGACGTTTTT
>JAPYTY010000097.1 GCA_029942065.1 Acidobacteriota bacterium
GGTCCAGAACCCCGAAGGGGTGATGTGAAATATCCTGGGGCGTGAGCCCCAGGATATTCTATAGCGCCCCTTCAGGGCTCCGGAGAAGTGAACTCAGAATGCGTTGTGTAAACGATGTCCTGGGAATGAACGCTTCAGTGCGCCGAATCCGGCCGCCAGGCCTATAGCACCAGTCCGCGAAGCGGACTTCACCACCGAGACACACTGGTGCGGAAATTTGAAATCCTAACCGGAATTTTTTTCGAATTTGGGACTTCGGATTTCGGGCTTTCTTCGCTTCGCTCAGATAAAGGCGGCTATCCAAAGAAGGGGAGCGCGGCATCTTGTTTCTATCCCTTCGACTCCCCGCATTTGTAGATCTCGCCGCACTTGATCAGGTTTCCGCTGCTGCTCTGGATGATCACGTCAAGGCAGCGATCGTGCTCGAGATGAAGGGTTGGCTCCTTTCCCACCAGGACCGCCAACTGGTACTGATCACCGGGTACGACCTGGCCGGAAAAATCGGTCAGTCCGGTGATTGTCTCCTCACCGTCGGCCACCACAATTTCCTGGAAAACCTTCAGCTGGTGGGTAATTTCAAAGAGCCTTTCAGCTCCTTTGAAAAGAGAGCCGTCGCCCTCGAGTTGGTAAAGTAATTTCTGAACCATCTCGCCCATGGGAACCCCCTTATAGAATGCCTTAGCTTAGCCCGCATGATGAATAAAATGGACTGGACGGCCAACAGGATCGAGCCAGGATTCGTGAGCCCCACCCGAGGGACAAATCAGGCGTAAAAAAGGAGGTACCCAAAACGGTGTCTCCCGAGGGTGAGGCCCCGGGGTCATCCTAGCAATCGGGTCTGTCAAGCCCGATGGCCGCCGTCACCTCATTTGAAAAAGGGGGTGACGGCGCATCAACTAATGTTTTCAAAACGGCGTCAGATCGTACCTGCTAAGCTGTCCCCCGCCCAGTCCGGATTCTCCGGGGAGTCCAGTATCAATGTCTCGATTGAACAAGGCCCAGGATAGGGAAGGCGCAAGTTTGAGCTCAAGTTCAAATCAGCCCGTGAAGCCCGTGAGCTATGGTGCGCTGGTTCGTGGCAATGCCAATTTCCGCAATCTATGGCTGGGTCAGATTGTCAGCCTCCTGGGAGATTGGTTCAACCTGATAGCCTCAGCCGCCCTGATTGCTCAACTCTCTGGCACCGGCTTCGCCATAGGAACCCTTTTCGTGGTTCGGATGTTGGCCCCCTTCGTGGTCAGTCCTGTGGCCGGGGTGGTGGCGGACCGCTACAACCGCAAACACATCCTGATCGTGACGGACCTCATTCGAGCCGTCACCGTCCTCGGTTTTCTCCTGGTCACCCGGCCCGAGGATCTATGGCTTCTGTATACCCTGACGGCCATCCAGTTGGGCATCAGTGGATTTTTCTTCCCCACCCGCAACGCCATTTTACCGGATTTGGTTTCGGATCGGGAACTGGGGGCAGCCAATGCCCTGAGTTCGACCACCTGGTCGGTGATGCTGGCCCTCGGGGCCGCCCTGGGCGGCCTGGTATCAGGAATCTGGGGGATCAATCCCGCCTTCGTCATTGATGCAATGACTTTTATCCTCTCCGCCTTCTTCATTTTCCGGGTGAACTACCAGGAGGCAGTCCAGCTGGAGGACTCGGAAAAGAGCATTCGTCGAGGCTTACAGCAATATCTGGATGGGCTGCGCTACCTCCATCGGCATGTGGAGGTCTTGATGATCTCTCTTCACAAAGCCGCTTCAGCCCTGTTCGTTTCCGGGTTTCAGGTGGTCCAGGTAATCATCACCGCGAGCATCTTTACCATTGGCGAGGCCGGGGGAATCAGCCTGGGACTCATGTTTGCAGTGGCCGGTGTGGGAACCGGATTCGGACCGATTCTGGCCCGTTACTTCACCGGGGATCGAGACCCGGCCCTGCGCCGGGTGATCATCCTGGGCTATGGCCTGGCCTCGCTGGGCCTGGCCATCAGTGCGCCTTTGACCAGCTTCCCTATCGTTTTGTTTGGAACCTTCATACGTGGTGCAGGGGGTGGCATCATCTGGGTCTTTTCTACCCAGCTTCTCATGCAGTTGGTCCCCAATCAGGTGCGGGGCCGGGTTTTTTCAACTGAATTTGCCCTGTTTACCCTGACCAGCGCCATCGGAGCCGCGGTGGCCGGAGCGGTTCTCGACTCCGCCCTGGGAGTTACCGAAACCATCGGATGGATGGCGGCCTTGACCCTGGTCCCAGGTATTTTCTGGTGGTTCTGGATGGGCGGCAACCGATCTACAGGTGAGTCTCCCAAGTAATCGGAACCCTGAGGGGTCGGTGGAGACACAGAGAAAAATTTTTTTCTTTGTCTTATCTTTCCAATCTCACTCAACGCAGCAAGGGGTAAGGCCGTGCTCTTTTCTTGGTATCCCAGTCCTTGCTGTGGGCGCACTCAGTGCGCCCCTACTCTAGCCCGAATTCCGCATAAATTGATTACTACAGTGCCGCATCCATCTGCGCTGACGGCGTTGTGCTTTCTTGGGCTCCTCGGCGTACTGCAAGAGTACGCCTGTGAGGCCCTGTGTCGCACGCCTTGTCATCGCAGCGCCTGCGGCCCTTCGTCACGCCAACCTATGCAGAATCCGGGCTTGGTTGCAGGATTGTGCCAGATTGGAACGTGAAACGCGCTGGTCGAAGACCAGCGTCCGAGGCGCCTCCCACATTCCGGACCCAACGTCAGAGAAAATGGATCGCAATCTTCTGTCTTCTACCTGCAGTCACTTCTTCACACTCAAGGAGATCCCGTCTCGCACGGGCATGATGCTCGAGTCGAATTCAGGACTGTCAAAGATAAGGCGGTTGTGTTCCAGGATGGCGCGAGTGTTTTCATCGGGATCCTCCTGTTCCACCACCTGGCCGTGCCACAGGACGTTGTCGGAGATGAAAAGCCCTCCCTGGACCAGAAGGGAACCGGCCTTCCTGAAGACCTCCGGGTACTGGTCCTTGTGGACATCGTTGAAGATGATATCGAAGGGACCCTCGAGCTTCTGCAGGATCTCAAGGGCGCCCCCCTGAAAGTACTGGACCTGACAGGTGACCTCTCCCCGATGGAGGAAGTCCTTGGCCAGAGTCAGATTCTCTTCAGAGAGTTCCGTCAGGATCATTTCTCCGGAGCCTTCCAAAGCCCGCCCGAACCAGTAGGCCGAGTATCCAAAGCCGGACCCCAGTTCCAGTATCCTTTGGGCGCCGGTCAGCCTGACCAGTTGATGGAGGAGGCGGCCGACCAGCGGACCCACGATGGGAAAGTTCAAAGCTTTGGCTCGCGCCTCCATCTCAGCCAGGATCGGGTCCCTCCGGGGAGTGATGTTGATCAGATAGTCTTCAATTGCCGGTGCGGTGATGTCCATGGCGGTTATGGTAGCACCCTGTGACAGGACCTATGCAGAAGTGGGCCACTCCTGAGGGCCTCTCCCGGAGATCCAGTTCACCAGGGATCATCTCGAACTGATTCCACCTGATTACCGGGCCTTCCACCGGGCACTCACCTGCAGCCAGATGGTATTGGAGACCCCGCCGCTGGGAGTCGGATTGAAGACTGCAACGGAAAGGGATCGATCTCCGTGGACGCCGACTCTTTGATCGGGACCGGCCATGCGGTAAGGATCGGGAAGCACCGTTTCGATGAAACTGGCCGGAATGGCGGTCCGGAGTCGGCTTTGATTCTCAAAGCGGGTGGCCAGAGAGACCCCATCCACCCTGACCACCGAGTTGGTCACAAAACCCGTTCCGTCAATCACGATCTCCATCTCTGCTTCTCCCTCGATCACCCGATGCGGGGAGATGGCACTGATCCTGGGTTCCCGGGGCGAGGGACCCGGGGGGCCGGCGAAAAACTCGGGATGATATCCGAACTGGATGAATTCTCCCCCCTTCATCACTCGTTCAATTTTCTTGGTGTTGGCGATGTCCTCCAGGGGATCGGCTTCCAGGATCAGCAGATCAGCGAAGTTCCCCTCCTGAATGGAACCCACCCCCTGGTTGCCCCGGGCTCCCTGGAACCCGGCCAGCAGATCGGCCGCCCACGAGGTAGAGGACTTCAGGGCCTCCATGGGGGTCAGGCCGGCCTCCACCAGAAGCTCCATTTCGTGATGTAGACCCAAGCCTGGTGCGGCGACCCCCGGCGCATCGGTACCCGAGAGGACCTTACCACCGGCCTGGACGTACTGTTTCACGAATCGCTGTACCCTACCTCGCCCATCCTGAACGACCTGACGGTCCTCCGTTGAAAGCTTGGAAATCAGCGGCATATGGTCGTAACGAGCGGAATAAGTCTTGATCTGGCGCAGACGGAGTAGCAGCTGGTCAGCGCGGTTGCTGGGATAATAGGACAGATCCGGGTTGCTCAGCAGGGCATAGATTTCCTTCTCGAATTGGTTGCTTTTGGGGCTCAGAGAACCCCATTCATAGGCCAGCGTGGGATTCAGATAAACTCCCCGACGGACGGCCTTATCGATCAGCTGGTCAAGTCGGTCCCCTTTCTCAAGGTAGGACGCCCAGTGCACAAACCGGCCTGCTTCGAAATCCTCCAGCTCCTGGGCGGACATCAGGGGCAGCGCAAATGCCCAGACATGCTCGGCTACATCCATCCCCTGATCGATCGCCTGACCGGCGTCTTGAGCATGGCTGAATACAGCCAATCCCACCGCATGGGCTTCTTCCGCAGCCCATCCATACATCTGGGCGTTGTTCTCTCTGAATTGCACGAACCAGGCAATATCCGGTTCCTTTTTCAAATGGTCCCGAACGGCCTGACGGACCTCCTCTCGAGTCATGGACAGCGACAATCGGGGTCGGCCACCGGCATGAAAAACCCTGGGAGTGTTGAGGCTGGTCTGGGAATGGGTTCTTTCTTCCCTGCTCACATCCGCCATGGCCAGGACCGAGGTCACTCCGTGATTGATATAAACTTCTCCCATCCAGACATCCCAGTGGACATGGGTGTCAACCAGTCCCGGGATCACGAACTTGCCGGTCACATCGATCAGGGTCGCCCCGGCGGGTGTGTCCCGGTCCTGGCCCGAGAAGATGGATCGGACCCGGTCTCCTTCCACCACCACGGTGGCATCGGCAAGCGGAGGATTTCCGAGGCCGTCAATCAGGGTGGCCCCTTTCAATACAACGAGATTGGCCTCCGGCTGCTGCCCATAGCTCAAGGAGATTTGAAGGGTGATTGCAAGAAAGCAGACCAGGAACAAGATCAAGGACGATGCTGGGCTAGATGGGCGCATAAATTTTCCTCCCTTTGAAACGACCGAGGACCTCAATCGACTGCCTGTATAGATACGCTCATTTTTCTCCACTGGCAAGCATTGTCCGGTGATCGTGCAAGTTGGGAATGGTACAATACCGGCGCTGAAGTCCCCTCGGTTCCCGGCTCGCCCCGATGGCGAATCGCTTGGTTGAGGGGCACTAAAATTCGACAGCGATGAAATTTCTAGCCAAGAGGTGAGTCATGCCTGAATGTTTTCGCTCGGTACTGGAGCGACTGGATCAAGACAACGAGTTGTTGCACATCCGCAAGCCTGTGGATGTGCGCTATATTTCCCCACTCATCGTACAGGCTGACAAGCCGGTTTGGTTTCACGATCCCATTGGCTTCGACGTTCCCGTGGTGAGTGGGCTGTATTGGAAGCGGGATCGACTGGCCCGTTCCTTGAACTGGCCCGAGAGTGAGCTGGGGGTCCGGTTTCCCCAGGGTATTCAAAGGATGATGGATCCGGTCAGCGTCGAGGAAGCACCCTGCCAGGAAGTCGTCAAGTCAGGCGATGAGGTGGATCTGACGGAATTACCGATACCTTTTCTGGGAGAGCGCGATGGAGGAGCCTTCATCTCGGCAGGGGTCCTGCTGGCCCGCGGTGAGGAGGGCGTTGTCAATGCCGGGGTCTACCGGCTGATGTACCGCAGCCGGAATGTGACATCGGTAGACCTGGTCACCAACTCCGATCTGAGAAAGTGCTACGAGGCGGCCTTCAAGCGCAAGGAGCCTCTGCCCATTGCCGTTTGTATCGGAGTCCATCCCTTTGAGATGCTCAGCGCCGCTTTCAAGGCACCCCCCGGTGTGAGCGAGATGAGTATCGCGGGAGGCCTGCACGGTGACCCGGTTCGGACGGTGCCCGCCAAAACCAACCAGCTGCCGGTGCTGGCTGACTGCGAAATCGTTCTGGAGGGCGAGATCGAGCCGGTGGGGTGGACCGTCGATGAAGGCCCTTTCGGAGATTTCGCCGGAATGTACACGGAGGTGAGATGGAATCCCACCTTCACCGTCAAGACCATGACTCACCGTGCCAACCCCCTCTTCCAGGTCATTCAGATGCCCTGGGAAAACGCCTGGCTGGGAGCGGTGGCCATGGAGGCTCAGATTCTGGAGGTTCTGGCAACGGCCGGTGTCAGCGCGGTGGCGGTGCGGGTCACCGAAGGGAGCGCTTGCCGGTGGTCGGTGATCGCCTCCATTCGCAAAAGAGCGGGCGGGGGTAAAAACGCCCTGATGGCCATTCTCTCCCTTCCGGACACCAAGCATGCGGTGGTGGTGGATGAGGATGTGGATATCTTTGACCCCGAGCAGCTGGAATGGGCCAAGACCTTCCGGGTGCAGGCTGATCAGGATGTCATGATCATCAGTGGTGCCCAGGGCAAGCACATCGATCCTAGCCTGCGCGCCTGGGAGTTGCCCCGGGGACAACTCCCCACCACCTCCAAAATGGGCATCGATGCCACCACTCCTGAAGGCATACCGGCCGAACATTACGAAATTATCACCCACCCCTTTCGCGACGAGGTCAAGCTTGAGTCATTCCTCTGAGATCGCCGACAGGATCCTCGCTCTCTTGAAGAAGGAACCGATGTCTTACTACGCCATCCTCCGGGCCCTCCAGGATGTGGAGTACCGGGTCATCTTGCAGGCCTGGGGGATCTTGAGGGAGAGGGATCTGCTGGCCCGGGACCCGGAGGGGAATTACCTGCTGCGGTAGCCCACTAGGGTTTGTTCCCACTTTGATTTTTCGAGCTAGTTGAAGATCGGCGTCAGTAGGGGCGCACGGCCGTGCGCCTGCAGCAAGGTCGTTGTAGTGGCCGCTCTATGAGCGGCTTTCCGGAAGAGGTGCCTTCAGGTGTTCATTTCCAGGACATCCTTTACACAGAACATTCTGAGTTCACTTCTCCGGAGCCCTGAAGGGGCGGCATAGAATAGCCTGGGG
>JAPYTY010000098.1 GCA_029942065.1 Acidobacteriota bacterium
CTCCTCGCCGACGCTCGGAGTGGAGAAACGCGTCGTTCCCGCTCCGCGTGGAGAATACGGGAAATCCAGACTTCAGGTTCGGATTCTTGAAATTGGAATCTGTGTTTCGGATTCAGGACTTCGGATTTCGGATTTTCACCAAAATTGTAGCGGCCGCTTACTAGCCCGACTATCTCATACCCGCTCTACTCCATCGTCGCCATGATCCGTCCTGACTGTGTTGCATTCGTTCGGCCTCCACTCATGCGCCTTGTTAGGCCGGCCCTTATCTTCGTTCCTCAGATGAAGGCGGCGCCGCTTCGCGACGACCGGGTGTGAGAAAGTCGGGCTTGAGCGGCTCTCCGGAATCTACTCGGGGCATGGGCCCTTCTTGGCTTCCGCGTTCTTGCTGTGGGCGCACTCAGTGCGCCCCTACACTCACCTGGCAGAACTCACTCCGAAGGGACGACAGTCTCGATCAGCGGTCAGCCGGTCTGTGGTCTGCTTGACGCCTTTTTTGCCTCCGGGATACAATCGCCGCGCTCGGGTCAACACTTGATTTGCTCCGGTTTTCGTTCACAAGGAGGGTCATGCTCAAAAAAAAATGCTGGGTCATCCTCCTGCTACTCGGGTCCTCCATTTCATCCTGCAGCACTTCCCCACCAACCGATCCCCCTGATTCAAAGGATGAACGCCTGGTCATTATCGAGGCGCCGCAGGATCATGGAAGAAGCGAGGAAATCAATCTGGAATACCAGACCCAGTGGAATGCATTTTACGAACAACCCCATGACTCGGGGGATACCCTGGTCATCGGGACCATCGGGGACGCCGACTCCCTGAACGACCTGACTTCCACCGCAGGTAGCGGCGATCAGGTTATCAGCCGGCTGTTCCTGCCTCTGACGCGCACCAATCCCGACTACTCCCACGCCCCCGCGCTGGCCAGATCGTGGGAATTTTCCGAGGACCACCTGGAACTCACCTTCCACCTGAGGGATGACGTCTTCTGGCACGACGGTGTCAAGACCACGGCCCACGACGTGAAGTTCAGCTTCGAAAAGCAGCGAAATCCCGACATCGGCTGGTCCGCCATCAAGTGGAAGCAGTTCATCACCGAATGTGTGGTGATCGACGATACCACCGTCAAGTTCGTCTTCGAGCAAATTTATCCCTACCAGTTAATGGATGCGGTAGTCGGCTACATCCTGCCAAAGCATATTCTGGAAAAGGTACCCGACAAGGAGATGATCAACGCCGCTTTCAACCGCAACCCCATCGGCAACGGACCCTATCGCTTCAAGGAGTGGAAGGCCCAGCAATACATTGAAGTGGTGGCGAATGAGGACTACTATCTGGGCCGACCGCCGATTGACAACATCCTCTTCAAGGTGGTCCCGGACCAGGAGAATCTGGTCATTCAACTCAAAAGCGGCCAGATCGATTTCATGGAACGGGTGCCGCCCCGTTTCTACACCGACCTCTCCGGACAGGAAGACCTGGTGGCCCACGTCGGCGCCAGCCGTCTGTATACCTACGTTGCCTGGAATCTGCGCAACCCCTTCTTTGAAAGTAAAAAGGTTCGGCAAGCTCTCACCATGGCCATCAACCGCCAGGAGATCATTGACTCGCTGCTGCTGGAGTTCGGTGAAATCCCCAAAGGGCCCATCCTGCCCATTATCTGGGCACACAACCCCAACCTGACCGATCTCCCCTATGATCCGGAAAAGACCCGGCAGTACCTGGCCGAGGAAGGGTGGAGCGACAGCGATGGCGACGGCTGGCTGGACAAGGACGGCAAGCGTTTTTCCTTCGCCTTGAAGACCAACAAAGGCAATCAGCTCCGCGAGGACATCACCATCCTGATGCAGGACATGCTCAAAGAGGTCGGGATCGAGGTCCAGCCCAACATCCTGGAATGGACCGTCTTCAGCGAAGACATGAACCAGAAGAATTTTGAAGCGGCCGTGGCAGGGTGGGGTGTGGGTCTGAAAATGGACATGACCACGATCTGGCACTCCGAGTCGATCAACGACAAGTTCAACTTTGTTTCCTATGCCAATCCAGAGTTCGACCGGTTAAATGATACCGCCATCTTCGAGATGGACGAAGAGAAGGCCCGGCAGATGTGGTGGCGAGCCCAGGAGATGATTACCGAGGATCAGCCCTACACTTTTCTGTACACTCCCAGAGAGATCAACTTCGTGCACAAAAGATTCCAGAACGTCCAGATGAAAACAGTGGGATGGAACTACAACCTGGAACAGTGGTGGGTGCCCCAGGACCAACAGAAGTACTAGGAAACCATGCCCAGGATTGCCCGGATCACTTTATTAATCTTTTTGCTGGCAGTCCCCTCCTGCAGCTCGCCTTCCACGTCGACGGATGCCCCGGATGCACCGGGCCAGCGCCTCATCGTGAAGGAAATTACCCCGGATCGGGGAAGAAGCGAAGAACGCAACCTGGAATATGAGGCGCAGTGGGACGAGTTTGATGCGACGCCACACGACCCGGGGGACGCGCTGGTGGTGGGACTCATTGCGGATGCCGATTCCCTGAACCCCCTGACCTTGGAAACCAAGAATGCTCACGATATCCTGGATCTTCTGACTCTGAGTCTGACTCACATCAACCCCGACTACTCGAGTGCTCCCTCACTGGCCCAGTCGTGGGAATTCTCCGAGAGTCACCTGGAATTGACCTTTCATCTGAGAGACGATGTCTACTGGCATGACGGCGTGAAGACCACGGCCCACGATGTCTGCTTCACTCTTCGCATGCAGCAGGCTCCCACCACCGGCTATCCCAACATCAAGGACAAGCAGTACATCAAGGAGTGCATCGTGGTTGACGACTTCACCGCCAGGTTCACTTTTGATCAGGCCTACCCCTATCAACTGTTTGATGTGGTGGACGGGCATATCGTTCCCAAGCACATCTTGGAGGCCGTCCCGGATGGAGAAATGGTCACAGCCGCTTTCAACCGCAACCCCATCGGCAACGGACCCTATCGCTTCAAGGAGTGGAAGGCACAGCAGTACATCGAGATCACGGCCAATGAAGACTTTTTTGCCGGCCGACCTCCCCTGGACCGCATTCTCTTCAAGGTCGTTCCGGACCAGGAGAACCTGGTGATTCAACTCAGGAGCGGTCAGATCGACTTCATGGAACGGGTGCCGCCGCGTTTTTACGAGGAACTCTCTCGAGAGGAAGATCTTGTGGCCCACATCCACCCCAGCCGCAGCTATACCTACATCGGGTGGAACCTGCGCGATCCCCGCTTCCAGAGTCTGAAGGTTCGTCAGGCCCTGACCATGGCCATCAACCGTCAGGAGATCATTGATTCGCTTCTGCTGGAGTTCGGCGACATCAGCAAGGGACCCATCCTGCCCATCATCTGGGCCTACAACCCCAACCTGCCCGATTTCTCCTATGACCCCGAACAAGCCCGGCAGTATCTGGCCGAGGAAGGGTGGAAGGACACCGACGGAGACGGCTGGCTGGACAAAGACGGGCAGAAGTTCTCTTTCAGCTTGAAAACGAACAAGGGAAACCAGATCCGGGAGGACATCACGGTAATGGTCCAGGATATGCTGAAGGAAGTCGGGATTGAAGTGAGACCCAACATCCTGGAATGGACCATCCTGGTCAATGACAGCACCAAAAAAGAGTTTGAAGCCATCATGCTGGGGTGGAGCGTCAACTTGAAAATCGACATGACCACACTCTGGCATTCCGATTCCATCAGCGACAAGTACAACTTCGTCTCCTACTCCAACCCGGAGTTCGACCGCCTGAATGACCAGGCCGTCATGGAGAGGGATGAAAAGAAGGCCCGGCAGATGTGGTGGCAAGCCCAGGAGATGATCGTCAAGGATCAGCCCTACACCTTTCTCTTCACGGACAAGCAGATCAATTTCATCCACAAACGATTTCAGAGTGTCCAGATGGAAACCGAGGGGTGGCACTATAACCTCCCTCATTGGTGGGTTCCCCAGGACCAGCAGAAGTATTAGCTGCGCCCGGATGCTGATAAACTCAGGCCTGAATGCACAGCTACATCATTCGCCGCCTCCTGATCGCCATCCCTTTGCTGCTGGGACTGCTGACGGTGAACTTCTTTTTAATTCACGCCGCCCCCGGTGACCCCACCGACATCTTCTACAACCCGGACATGGATCCCGAGGCCCGGGAAAACCTACGGCGCATCTACGGCCTGGACCAACCCCTGGGCGTACAGTATGTGAGATATGTCCGGGGGGTTCTGCTGGAATTCGAGTTCGGCTACTCGATCGCCAAGAAAAGGCCCGTCCGGGATGAAATACTGGAGGCCCTGCCCAACACCCTCCAGCTGTCGGCCCTGGCACTGCTCATTGAACTGACGGTGGGAATCGCCATCGGCATCCTGGCGGCTGTCCGACAGCGGTCGACCTTCGACAACCTCACCCGGGTCACGGCGTTGACCTTCTACTCCATGCCCTCCTTCTATCTGGGACTGGTTCTGCTATTTCTGTTCGCCGGAGGAGTCTCGGCCACCCACTGGCTCCCGGCCTCGGGCATGATAGACATCGTTCGCCATGAATCCATGAGCGGGTTGGAGAAAATGGGCGACCGGCTTGTCCACATCCTGCTCCCCGCCCTGACACTGGGGTTGGGTGCGGCCGCCGCCATTTCCCGCTACATGCGGGGAGAACTGCTGGAGGTCATCCGCCAGGACTACATCCGAACCGCCAAGGCCAAAGGGCTCAGCGAGAAGGTGGTGGTCTTCAAACACGGCCTGCGCAACGCCCTGATCCCCATCATCACCATCGTGGGATTGAGCCTGCCTGTTCTCTTCAGCGGAACGGTCATCGTGGAGCAGGTCTTCGCCTGGCCGGGGATGGGACGAGTGGCGGTGGATGCCGCTTTTCAACGCGACTATTCCATGTTTCTGGCCGTCAATTTGATCTTCGGAACCATGGTGGTCATGGGCAACCTGGTGGCGGATATTCTTTACGCGGTGGTGGATCCGCGGGTGAGGCTCAGCTAGATGATTCCACTTCACGACTGGATGCCGGGATGGGGCCACTGGAGGCTGGGCCAGCGGCTCAAAGGGACCGTGGTGGCCGGCCTGTTCGCTCTTTTTGTCCTGCTGGGTCTCTGGCATGCCCGGACCATCTGGGGATCACTGCTGCATACGGCATCCAAGCTCTCCGGAGCCGAGGTTGTTTACACGTCCCGGGATCTCGACTTTCTGGTCACCAGCCTGTTCGTCGTGGCCATGCTGGTTTTGATCGTCCTTTTTTCCGGCCTTTCGTGCCGGCGCAGGAGGCAAGCCGAGCACCTGGCCAAAGTACCTGAAGGTCAATGGTCGATCGTCTGGCGCCAGTTCCAGAGAAATCCCCTGGCGGTGGCGGGCGTCGTCATCATTCTTGCTCTTTATCTGGTGGCCTTCCTTTGTCCCTTCATCGCGCCCTACGATCCGATCGATCAGGGGGACCGGGTACGGGAGCGACTGCTGCCTCCCTCGGCCCAGCACCTGCTGGGTACCGATCGTTTTGCCCGGGATGTTTTCAGCCGTGTGGTCTATGGTTCACGCATCTCCCTGCTAGTGGGCTTTCTCTCGGTGGGTATCGCCGTGACCATCGGCACCATCGTGGGGGCCATGGCAGGATTTTACGGCGGCTGGATCGAGAGTCTGATCATGCGCTTCGTGGACATGATGCTCTCCTTTCCCGTGCTGATCCTGATTATCACGGTTATTGCCCTTTGGCGCGAGCAGTCCATCTGGATCATCATCACCGTGATCGGCCTCATGTCGTGGATGGGAGTGGCTCGCCTGGTGAGAGCCCAGTTCCTGGTCCTCAAGGAGCGGGAGTTCTTTCAAGCCGCTCGGGCCCTGGGTGCCGGAAACTCCCGGTTGATCTTCCGCCATCTGCTTCCAAACTCGCTGACCCCCATCATTATTTCGGCCACTTTGAGGGTCGGCAATACCATCCTGCTGGAGGCCGCCTTGAGTTATCTGGGTCTGGGAGTCCAGCCTCCCACGGCCAGCTGGGGAAACATCGTGTACGACACCAAGGGCAATCTCTTCACGGAATGGTGGATGCCTCTCTCCGCAGGCCTGGCCATCGTGATCACGGTGGTGGGGTACAACCTGCTTGGGGACGGTCTGCGGGACGCTCTGGACCCAAGGCTCAGAGAGTAGAGAGGGCCGATTGAAAAATGAATGACACCCGCCCACCTCAACTTCAAGTCAGGGATTTGAAGACCCATTTCTTCACCGAGGATGGGGTGGTCCGTGCCGTCGACGGGATCAGCTTCGTGCTGGACAAGGGACGGACTCTAGGGCTGGTGGGTGAGAGCGGCTGTGGAAAGTCGGTCTCGGCCCTGTCGGTGATGGGACTCGTCAGCCCGCCCGGCTGGATCGTCGAAGGTGAAATTCTGCTGGACGGCCTCGACCTGCTGGAAGTCCCGGAGTCCGGGATGCGCCAGGTGCGAGGCAATCGGATCTCCATGATCTTTCAGGAGCCCATGACCTCCCTGAACCCGGTTTTCACCATCGGCAATCAGATCATGGAAGCCATTCGCGTTCACCAGAAAGTTTCCCGTAACGAGGCCCGCGACCGTGCCATCGAGATGCTGCGCAAGGTGAAGATCCCGGCGCCGGAAACCCGGGTCGACGAATTCCCCCACCAGATGTCGGGCGGGATGAGACAGCGAGTCATGATCGCCATGGCCCTGGCCTGCGGCCCGGAGGTGCTCATTGCCGACGAACCGACCACGGCACTGGACGTCACCATCCAGGCCCAGATCATGGAACTGCTGGCGGAGCTGCAAAGCGACCTGGAAATGTCGATTCTCCTGATCACCCACAACCTGGGTCTGGTGGCGGAGGTATCCGATCACATCGCGGTCATGTATGCCTCCAAGGTGGTGGAATACACCGGTACCCGTGAGTTGTTCGCCTCGCCTGCTCACCCTTACACTCACGGCCTGCTCACCTCGGTCCCCACGCTGGGAATGCCCAGGGATCGTGAACTGAACGTCATTCCGGGACAGGTTCCCAACCCGTTGCATTTCCCCTCCGGCTGCAAGTTTCATCCCCGCTGCCCGCTGGCCGAAGAGCGCTGCCAAACAGAAGAACCGCTGCTCGAAGAGGTGCAGCCGGGACACTGGGCGGCTTGCCACATGATCGAGGGCGGATCTCTGCCCCTCTCCGGAGTCAATCCATGAC
>JAPYTY010000099.1:0-5876 GCA_029942065.1 Acidobacteriota bacterium
GGAATGGATCAGCCAGGCGGCCCGGCTCCTGCCCACCTGGAGCTTTGTTTTTATTGGTCCTCGCCAGACCAACGTTTCTCGCTTGGAGGCACTACCCAACGTGCATTTCCTGGGGCCGCGACCCTACAATCTACTGCCGGAGTATCTGCGTGGATTCGATGTGGCTACGGTTCCGTTTACCTCCAACCAGGTAACGCTGAGAGCTAGTCCCATCAAGTTCTATGAGTATCTGGCGGCTGGTATTCCGGTCGTGGCTACACGACTTCCGGATCTTGAGCCACTGGCCGAATTCGCTCATCTCGTTACAAGTGCGGAAGAATTCACCTCAGCATTGCAGCAGGCAGTTTCTCAAGATACCCCTGAATCCCGCCAGCGCCGTGTGAAAGAATCCCGAAGACATTCGTGGGAAGCACGCTATGTTCAGCTGGATGCTGTGATAGAGAACATTGCCGGAAACAGGTTTCGGTGAGAGTAGTCTGACCTGGGGAGTCATGGCGTTTGGTTAAAGAACTTTGATGAAAACAAAAGGACATCCGTTACACGAGAAGCGGGCAGCTTTAACCGTGTTCCGAGGGATCTTCCGGAATCTCATCTTGTCCTCCTCATCCGTATTGTGTCATTTGACAGGTCAAATGACACCTCTTCTCAAGAAAGACAGAGTACAGTTTCTACACTTGCACGATGTATTCGCAGATGAGGAAACAGCCTTTCGGAGATTTTTACAACGATTGAGTCAAAAACACGTTTTTATCAGTTACTCTGAAGCGGTTAATAGGATCCGGAATGGGGGAATCAATCGACCCTACCTGTGTCTCAGCTTCGACGATGGGTTCAAGAGCTGCCTGCGAGCAGCCGAGATCATGAAACAACTTGGAATCAAGGGGTGTTTTTTTCTGTGCTCATCAATGATCGGGGAAACAGATCACGAACGAATCAAGGAGTTCTGTGCCAAAAAACTGTTGGTCTGCCCCAATGAGTTTCTATCATGGGATGACGTGGAGCAACTCCTGGAGCAAGGGACTGAGATCGGAAGCCACACCTCCAGTCACCCAAATATGAGCAGGCTATCAAACGACGAACTGTCGAAGGAAATTTTTCAGGCTCGCGAAGTATTGGGCCGAAAGGTCGGGGCTGTTAAGCATTTCTCCTGGCCTTTTGGTCGATTCTCCGATTTTAGCGCTGTTGCCGCGAAGACCGTCTTCGAGGCAGGGTTTGAGTCGTGTGCATCGGGGGTTAGAGGCTGCCATGTGGCTCGCTCGGAAGGGACGCTTGATCTTTGCATAAGAAGAGACCACATCGTCGCCACCTGGCCGCTGTCTCACGTTTTGTACTTGATGGCGAGAAACAGCCAAAAGGCCTCTGCAAGTAGCAACCAGTGGCCGAAAGAGTGGGAAGACACGCTTAGGGATCAATCGTCGTGCGGATAGTTATTCTAACTAGTTCAGAGCTCGGCTTTGCGTCTCTCTGTCTTCCGGTTCTGGCAGACGATTCCAAAATTCAGATTGTCCTGATTGTGCAGAACGAAGGGAAGGTTCTCAAGCCACTGAAAACCAGGAAACGTCAGCTCAAAAAAACAATGAAAATAGGGATCCTGGGAGCCCTAAATGGAGTTCGCATCCGAAGTTGGTTCAGAAAAGATGTCAACAGGATCATGAATGTGAAAAGACTCGACAAGGTAGCTCGCTGCTTGGGAATCCGCCTCGAGAGGACTCCCTCTATCAACATTCAAAGGACAATGGACCTTTTCAAGGAAATGGACGCCGACTTGGGACTGTCTCTTGGAAACGGCTATATAGGCTCGAAGGTGTTTTCAATTCCCAGGTTGGGAATGATTAATGTGCACCACGAAATTTTGCCTCAATTCCGGGGAGCCGCAAGCACTATTTGGCAGATTTATGAAGGTTCCATGGAAACGGGCTATGCCATCCATCAAATTGACCGAAAAATCGACACAGGCAATATCTTGTACCAGGAGAGAATGCCCATTGAGCTGAAGCCAACTCTCCGCCAAACGGTCACTCATAATTACGCGCGGGCCCTCAAATCAAGCAGTGAGAGCCTGCTGGAAGTCGTCAATCACTTTCCGGAACTTGCAGCTAACTCCAAACCGCAAGGGATCGGTCGGTCCTTTACGACGCCGACGTTTTGGCAATTTCTTCGGATGGTTCGGCAACATCGAAGACTTGTCCAGGAGAACCGTGGTAGTGGGGCTGGGATCTTGTGAATACTTCTACACGAAAGAAGGTGATCCGGGTTCTCATTGATGCCACTTCTGCACGGGAGGGAGGAGGATTGACGGTTGTCCGCAACCTCATTCCGGCGCTCGCAACACAAGATCGAGAATATGAATATCATGTGTTGCTATCGACCCGATACCAGTCTTCCCTGAGTGGTAGTTTGCCGAAAAAGGTGAAGTTGATTGATACCCAACTTCCCGCCACTCCGGCTATTCGCCGCCAACTTTACCTCCAGGCTACCCTTCCAAAGATTCTCCGCACGGGAAATTTCGATTTGGCATTGTCGATGTCGGAAATTGGAGCGATCCAATCCCACTGTCCGTCCGTGGTACTTGTGCACAACGCGAAGCACTACGCCCCGTTTTCTACATTTCGAAAATTTCGAAACCGTCTTGGCTTTGTGACCTCGTACTTGCCGCGTCACCTTTTCGTATGTCTAGCTCTGCGTCATGCAAGTTGGCTCATCTTTGTCTCGGAGGCCCTTAGAAAAGATGTGACAAACCGTCTGCGATTGGATTTGGACAGGACCTCGGTTATTCATCATGGGTTGAGCGAGACGTTCAGAAGGGAAGATGGATTGGGTGAAGTTGACTTGAATCCTGAATGGCATCCATACCTGCTGTCTGTTTCCACCTTGGCTCATCATAAGAATTACAGTACCTTGTTTAAGGCTTTCGCCCAGCTGGTCAATATGAACGACGGCCCGGATCTTTACCTGGTGATTGCGGGATCCATCGATACTAACCTCCAGCTTCACAGTTCCCTGATGGCCGAATCGGATTCTCTAGGAATTACTAAAAGAATTCGCTTTCTGGGCCGGGTCGAATTTAACCATATGCCATCCTTATACAGAGGCGCACTGGCGTTTATCTCTCCCTCGCATCTGGAAAGCTTCGGCCTGCCTTTGATAGAAGCAATGGCTTCCGGTGTGCCGGTCCTCGTATCTGATCTTCCAGTTTGCCGAGAAATTTGTGGAGATGCGGCACGCTATTTTTCGCCTGACCAGGCGGGTACCATCGTGGATCATCTCTTGGAACTTATGCGCGACCCGGTAGTGCGGGAGACGATGATCGGCAACGGCCTAAGGCGGGCAAATGATTTCTGTTGGTCTCGGACGGCAAAGCAATTCACGGATGTGTTTGAGAAGGTAGAGAGAGGCTAATGTGAGGTGTCGCATGGTAAGAGGGAGAGATGACGGACGGCTGATATCTACAGATAGCCTGTTCCAGACGTTGGAAGCCTTTGGCGTCAACGTTTCCCAAAAATTCGTGAATCGGTCTATGCAGACTGGTCGTGCCGAATGGTTTGTTAGTTTCCAATACATCAAGGTCGCGAAATGAAGCAGTTGGTCCAAACCTTACATGAAAAATCGGTCAGCTTGATAGAAGTTCCGGCCCCTGCCGTCGGGGAAGGGCAGGTCCTGGTCAAGGTGGCAGCCTCAGTGATCTCAGCGGGTACGGAACGGATGATTACGGAATTTGCTGGAAAGAGCTTGGTATCGAAGGCGTTAAGTCGTTCGGACCTGGTTCGGCAGGTTCTGGACAAGGCCCGGCGAGAAGGAGTGCTCAGTACCATCGAATCTGTGGCAGGCCGCCTGGATCAGGCTATTGGCTTGGGCTACAGTTGCGCTGGAACCGTTTTAGCCGTAGGGAAGAGTATCAAAGATATCGAACCGGGCGACCGGGTCGCCTGTGCTGGGGCAGGCTATGCGGTCCATGCCGAACTCGTTTCAGTGCCTCGGAACTTGGTTGCCAAGGTTCCAGAAATGGGGAGTTGGCCGGCTGACGGAGAGGAGCGTCCATCCAGGAACGAGGCTCGGCAGCACCAACCGTTCTCGGGCCGACGAACCTCGGCGATCAGTTTTGAGGAAGCCGCTTTCGGCACCATTGCTTCTATTGCCCTGCACGGCTTTCGTCTTGCTGAAACGGAACTGGGCGAGAGAGTAGCGGTTATCGGCCTGGGACTCATTGGACAGATCGCAGTGCAGTTGGCCAAAGCTGCCGGTTGTCGTGTTTTGGGAATGGATCCGGTTTCGGATCGCTGTCGATTGGCCGAAGAACTGGGCTGCGATGCCACCGCCGGGAGCGCGAAATCCCTGCAGGAATTAGTCGCAAATGTTTTTTCTCCTTCCCAGTGTGATGCTGTCATTATTGCCGCCTCTAGCTCCTCAAATGAACCCGTCGAGCTTGCAGGTGCCATTGCTCGCGATCGGGGTGTCGTAGTCGCTGTAGGCGCTGTAGGTACGAAGATTCCTCGCAAGGTTTACTATGAGAAAGAGTTGGCGTTTCGAATTTCGCGCTCCTATGGTCCAGGCCGCTACGACCCCGGCTATGAAGAGGCAGGCCATGATTACCCGGTGGGCTATGTTCGCTGGACTGAGAACAGGAATATGGAGGCTTTCCTGCAACTCGTGGTTGAAGGCAAGGTGGATGTAAGAGCGCTCATCACCCATCGCTTCCCCATACAAGAAGGGGCGAAGGCCTATGACTTAATCGCCGGCAAGTCGGATGAATCCTTTCTGGGTGTTCTGATCAATTACCCGGGGGAACCCGAACTCTCACACCGCGTGACTTTGAGTCACGGCGTGACCGAGGGATCGGGCTCGAACCGGGGAAGGAAGGGTTCTAGTGCCGTGGCTTCAATCGGTCTTCTAGGAGCCGGGAATTTTGCCAGGGCCACACTGCTTCCGGCTATGAGAAAAGTTGCCGGTGTCGAACTCGTGAGTGTTTGCACCGCCACCGGCCTCAGTGGTCGCCACACCGGGGAGAGGTTTGGGTTTCATTACTGTACGACAGATCAGGCCGAGATTCTGAATGACCCCAAAGTCAATACAGTTGTAATAGCGACTCGCCATCATCTTCACGCCGAACAATTGATTGCTGCCCTGAAGGCAGGCAAGAACGTTTATTGTGAAAAGCCACTTTGTTTGAACAGGCAGGAGCTGGCTGAAATCATTCGGGTCGGCTCTCCTTTAGCGCAAGACGACACTTCCCAGAACGCCACTGCTAGTGATTCGGGATCGAAAGTTGACGGGTTGGAGGACAAATTGGTGATGGTTGGGTTTAACCGTCGCTTTGCTCCAATGGCTGTCCGTCTCAAGGAGTTCCTCAAAGGAGTCCATGAACCTTTGATCATGAACTACAGGGTCAATGCTGGTTACCTTGACTCCGATCATTGGGTGCACCATCCCACACAGGGAGGGGGACGCATCATAGGTGAGGCCTGTCACTTTGTGGATTTCTTCACTTTTCTGACCGATTCCTTACCCGTTCGTGTGAGCACCCAAAGGCTACCTAACGGGAGTCGCTATTGTGATGATAATGTCATAATCTCACTTGGGTTCGCCGATGGCTCGATCGGCACCGTCACGTATGCTGCCAACGCAGACAAAGCCTTTCCCAAGGAGAGACTCGAGGTTCTCGGGGGGGGGGCGGCAGCCGTACTCGAGGACTTTCGCTTCCTGGAACTGGTTCGCGACGGTCACAAAAAAATTCACAGATCACGTTTTCGCCAAGATAAAGGGCATCGAGGGGAATGGGAAGCCATGGTTGATTTTTTTCGGAAGAAGACTGGGCCGCCGATCCCGTTTAAGGAAATCATTGCCTCCACCCTGACCACATTCTGTGCCCAAGAGTCCTT
>JAPYTY010000099.1:5886-7165 GCA_029942065.1 Acidobacteriota bacterium
GCCTGGAAGATGTCATTACAGCGGCGCTCAGAGTAGAGCCGGAGCAGGGTAGTAGCGAAATCTTAGAAGATTGAGGTCTGGTCGTCCGGATTGCCTGTCTGATTTGCTATGCGTATTCTTCATGTTGTGGGTGCACGACCTAATTTTATGAAAGCTGCCCCCGTGGTACATGCATTAGCTGACTTTGACGGTGTTCGCCAGACTCTGGTACATACCGGACAACACTATGACAAGAACATGTCGGAACTTTTCTTCGAGCAGCTTGGGCTCCCGAAACCAGATGTCAATCTTGGAGTGGGTTCAGGCTCCCATGCAGCACAGACGGGTCAAGTCATGATCAGGTTGGAGCCGGTTGTCCTGGACCGTGAACCTGATCTAGTGTTGGTATACGGGGATGTTAATTCGACTGTGGCGGCAGCACTCGTCTGTTCAAAACTTGGGATCCAGGTTGGCCACGTCGAAGCCGGCCTCAGGTCATTTGATCGCACCATGCCGGAGGAGACCAATCGATTGCTCACAGATCAGGTCGCGGATCTATTGTTTACACCTTCCGAGGATGGGAATGAGAATTTAGAGTGTGAAGGGGTGTCTTCCGAGAAGGTTCACTTTGTGGGAAATGCGATGATCGATACCCTGAAGCGTTTGCTCCCCGTTGCTAAGAAAAGGTCTCCACTGAAGGAACTGGGGATTGAGTCTAAAAGTTATGGCCTGGTGACCCTGCATCGTCCTACCAATGTGGACGATCCCTCCAGTCTTCGTTCAGTCCTTGAGGTCCTTGATGATATCAGCCGTCAGATCACCCTTATCTTCCCGGTGCATCCCCGCACCAGACAAAATATTCTCCAGCTGGATTTGTCCTGCCGAAACTCTGATTTGCGTCTTGTTGAACCTTTGGGGTATCTGGATTTTCTATCTCTTCAACATGGTGCGGACTTTTTGATCACCGATTCCGGCGGAATCCAGGAAGAGACCACATTTCTTAATGTTCCCTGTTTAACGGTGCGGGAAAACACGGAGAGGCCTGTCACGGTTACCCTTGGCACGAACGTGCTGGTCGGGCAGGACATGGACCGGCTTCGAAGCGAGGTTGCTCGCATTACAGATGGAAGGGCGAAGTCCGGGACCATTCCACCACTGTGGGATGGTCGGACTGGGGAACGAATTGCCGACCTCATTTGTCGCACCTAAGTAAGTTTCTGGAAACAAGAGAGACGTCTGTGCCGTTATTTGGGCCCCATAGCATGCAGGGGCGGGTGCCGCCGTTTCCAAAATGCCACCT
>JAPYTY010000100.1 GCA_029942065.1 Acidobacteriota bacterium
GGGATGAATTCTACTTTGGGCTTGGAACGTAGCCGTCGGAACGGTTACAATAGTGGTTTCAGGAGGGACGATTTCAGTGATCAAGGACCTGCTTCCCAGACAAGTGGTGTGTACGGAAAAAGACCCGAAAGGGAAGTCTTGCCACGGCGGACTGAAACGCTATCATCCCTTCGCCAGCTATTACAATGAGCCGGATCCAGTTCTACTCGGGGAAATCAAACAGGAGTTTCCAGAGGATGAAAAGCTGATTCTTCTCAAATGTGAGACCTGCCAAACGGTCTATCGGCTTCCTGAAGTTTTGAAGGAGAAGTTCCAACAAGTCGGTTAGTACGCCGGATAGATGCGGGTTAGCGCTCTTTTTTTCCATTCTTTCGACAACCACGGGCCTGGCCTGGGGACCTGCCGGGCACGAATGGGTGACCAACCGGGCGCTCGACAGCCTGGTTGGAAGATTCGAAATCCTGCAAAATCAACACCGGGCCGTATTTGGTTAGACGTGCCATGGGTGCGGATTAACGGAAAGGAAAAGATCCGGAAGAATCCTCGCGCCATTTCGTGGACACGGAGCGGTACGGCCGGGATCTCTTCATGGATCCGGAAACGGATCTCGATCGGCTGGTATTGCAGTTTGGAAGGCAGGCAATCAAACAAAATGGGACCGGTCCCTGGTCGGCAGAGATCACCTTTGACCTCCTCCTGAACGCATTCCGTATAAGAGACCTTGAATCCATTCTGCTTTACTCCTCGGATCTTTCCCATTACGTCGCCGATCTTCACCAGCCCTTGCACACGACCGAAAACTTCGACGGACAGCTCACAGGACAACTGGATATCCATGCCCGCTTTGAAAGTAAATTGCTGAACCGGTATCTGTCACGGGTCTCCTTTAATCAGGTCGACCCCACTGACCTGGGACCCGTGTTGCCGGCACTTTTCGATCTGGTTCTGGGAAGTCATCAGGAAGTGGACTCCGTTTTAAGGGCTGATGAGCGCATTGTTTCGGAACTCGCACTGGATCGCAAAGCCTATCGGGGGAGGGGGGAGGGACGAGACTTCCCTGAAGTCTACTTCGAACGGATGTTCGAGGAAGTAGGGGGGCTGCTGGAGGAACGTCTCAATCAGGCTGCCCACCGAGTCGCCTCTTTGTGGTGGATGGCCTGGAAGCAGGCGGGGGAGCCGGTGTTCTAGGAGCACGGGTTTTCAACCCGTGCGTTTCACGTTTCACGTTCCAATTTGGCACGATCCGGCTGCCTGTTGTAGGGGCGCACTGGGTGCGCCCACAGCAATGACTGTGAAGCGCCAGGAAGGATGCCGATTCCGGACGGTCGCTACATCGGGCAGAAAATCAGAAATCCGAACTCCCAAATCCGAAGCCGGCCTGAACTTCAAACCCGGATCCTTTTCCACGCGGAGCATAAGCTCCGCGTTTCTCCACTCCGAGCTTCAGCGAGGAGTTTCTCTGCGCGCGAAGCGCGCTTCTCCTGCCCCCCGTCACAATTCCCAAAAGGGCGAGAGCTTGGACTTCAAAACGTCCCGATAAATCTTGTAGTCATCGACCTGAGTCACAGGGAAATCGAACTTCCTGGGCTTCAAGGATGTCTCGATAGTAAGGAGTACGGCGTCACACAGAGCCGTCAAGTTGTATCCTCCTTCCAGCAGGTACAGCATTCGGCCTCCACAGACATCACCCGCTGTTTCGTTCAGAAGATTGACCAATGCTCCGAATCCTTCTGTTGAAAGAGTCATGCCGGCCAGGGGATCATCGCGATGCCCATCGTATCCTGCGGACACCAGGATGAGCTGAGGTTCGAATTGACGAACAATGGGGAGGAGCAGATCCCGAAAAAGATTGCAGTAAAAATGATCGCCGGTGCCGGCAGAAATGGGGAAGTTGGCGGTGAATCCCTGGCCCGGACCCGCACCGGTTTCTGAGAAGTGGCCGGTTCCGGGGTAAAAGGGATACTGATGGGTGGACAGGTACAGGACATCGGAACGGGAGTAAAAAATTTCCTGGGTTCCGTTTCCATGGTGGACATCGAAGTCGACAATCGCCACCCTTTGAGCCAGGCCCTCCCGGATTGCCCACTCGGCAGCTACCGCGATGTTGTTGAAAAGGCAGAACCCCATGGCTTTGTTTCTTTCCGCGTGGTGGCCGGGGGGACGAACGAGAGCAAATCCACCGTCGATCTTCTTCCGGGTTAACTGGTCGACCAGGCTCACGGCACTGCCGGCGGCCAGAAGAGCCACCTCGTACGAGTCGGCACTGGTACTGGTGTCGGCGTCCAGCTGGGAGAAGGCTGCTCCGGAAGTGGTTTGGACTTGGGCGAGATGCTCCGGGCTGTGGACGGCCCGAATCCACTGTTGTTGAGCGGGTGATGGAGGGATCCGGATCAGTTCATCGAGGTGCTCCCACTGCTCGAGCGCATCCAGCAGGGCGGTGATCCGCTGGGGCCGCTCGGGATGGCCCGCCGGAGTCAAATGACGGGTGAAAGAGGCATCGGAAACGATTCCGTATCGCATAGAACAATGGTGAGGTGCTGTGTGTGTTCAGGGAAGAAAATTTTTTTCGGATTCACACTGAGGACAAATTCCGGGGCGCTACCCTGGGTTGCCCTGCCCGAACCCGCCGCACCTCCGGCACGGCGCGGTGCGTTTCCTCGGATGGTAATATTGTATAATTTCCATGCACTAATAAAGGACCACCGAAATGCCTCCAATCGCGATAAGGAGGTGACTGCCCGCTGCCAGCCCGCATTATG
The DNA here is from genome assembly GCA_029942065.1 of Acidobacteriota bacterium. Classification (GTDB taxonomy): domain Bacteria; phylum Acidobacteriota; class UBA6911; order RPQK01; family JADFOI01; genus JAPYTY01. Next base: position 2,760 of record JAPYTY010000100.1, read on the forward strand.
CATCATCCGGGCTAATCATGGGATAGGCAACTCCGGTATCGTGACGAAAAACAGACCCACTGCCATCAGAAACAGAGCCTTCTCCATGAAAAGACTGGTCCTGGGGTTCATTGTTCTCGGCTTTCTATCCCAGCCGCTGCCGGCTTTTCAAAATCCCTCTCCTCTCGCGGAAGAATCGGAAACTTACCTGGTCGTTCTCAGGGAACTCTCGGTGGTCGAGAAGACTCTGGAGTGGACTCCCGAAGGATCAATGCAGCTTCGACGGGCCGTCCTCGGGAGTCTCGAAGCCGTTGGTTTTCAGCAGCAGATTGAGGATGACCAGTTGAGATTCCTTCGCACCTTTTCCCAAAGTTCTGCAGGGATCGGGACGGGGCGTCTGGATGTGTTGGACCGGCGGACTTATCTGCTCAACACGCTATTGGTCAGAGCCCCGGCCGGCGAAATTGACCGATTACGGGAACACCCGGAGGTCCGGGCAGTGTATCCCAATCGTGAGTTCCACCCCCTCCTGGACAGTGCCCCGTTTCTGATAGGAGCTCCTGAATTGTGGGAGGCCGTGGGAGGGGTGGGTCAAGCCGGCCAGGGGATGAGAATCGGTATCATCGATTCCGGGATCAATCAGGATCATCCCATGTTTCAAGGAGAGGGTTTCACGGCTCCGGTGGGATTCCCTCTGGGGGATGTGGGTTTCACGAACGACAAAATTATCGTGGCACGAACTTATGTGAAGCCGGAACTCGGTTTGAGGGAGCAGGACAATCAGACTCCCGAGGATGAGTTGGGTCACGGCTCCCAGGTGGCAGGCGTGGCGGGCGGCAGATTGGTGACGGATTCGCTGGTGACCATTCAGGGAGTGGCTCCGCGTGCTTTTTTGGGAAGCTACAAGGTGTTCGGCAGCCCTTCCGTGAATCCCACCACAACGGCGGCTGCCCTGATTGCTGCCATTGAAGATGCCGTTCTGGATGGGATGGATGTGATCAATCTCAGTTTGGGAGGGCCGGCCCGCCATCCGGACCAGGATCCCGAGCAAATCGCCATATCGCTGGCTGTCGAAGCTGGAGTGGTGGTGGTTGCGGCCGCCGGTAATGCCGGCCCCGATCCCTATACCATCACTTCACCCGGAACCAGCCCGGATGCCATAACGGTGGGAGCCTCCAGCAATGCTCGAATCTTCGCCAGCGCTCTGGAGATCACCGCCGATTCTTCATTGCCGATGGAACTGGAAAGGATTGGCTATGTTGCCGGCACTGGGGAAGTGATTTCCGAAAGTGTGGGCCCCCTGCCCATCGTCTCGGTTCGAACCCTGGATGAGACGGAACTAGCCTGTGAATCCCTTCCGACCGGGAGTTTGTCCGGAAAGGTTGTCTTGATTCGACGAGGCACCTGCTTTTTTTCTCTCAAGGCCGGCAACGTGTTTGATGCCGATGCCGAGGGAATGGTGGTCTACAACAACGTGGAGGGCAGCGCGGTTGTCATGAGTGGTCTTGATGGAATCCAGGAACCGGCGGTCATGATCGAACGATCGTTCGGTGAAGCCCTGCGGGATTTTCTGATTGCCGGAGCACCTTCTGAAATTACCTTCAGGCCAGTCGACGAAAACGTGTCCTTTCCCACCCAGCCGGACCTGGTTGCTGAGTTCAGCGGTCGGGGCCCCAGCATTGACCTGACGATCAAACCCGATCTGACGGCACCGGGTGAAAATATTCATACGGCCTCCAATGAGACGGTTCCAGAACCCCGGTTTTCTCTGCAAAGCAGTGGAACCAGTTTTGCCACGCCTATGGTGTCCGGTGCGGCTGTGCTGATCAAACAGCAACATCCGGAGTGGGCCGAAAATATTTCCGCTGTCGAGATGGCCAGGGCCATCAAGTCGGCCCTGGTGAACACCACTGCCAGGAGTGCCGTCTGGCAGGGTGAGCCGGCGAACTCGATTCACACAGGGAACGGACGCCTGGACCTGGCGCGGGCCACCCGTGTCACGGCCGTACTGGACCCTGTCAGCGCGAGTTTCGGATTGGTGGAGCAGGATCTCTCCCTCCATCTGGAGCGCTCCTTCAATTTGACCAACCTGGACCCGGGACTGCAATCGTTTGAAATAGAGTGGTCCGAAACGGTGGGGAACTCGACGGTTGAAATCACTGTTTCTCCATCTTCACTGACCCTCTCTTCCGGAGAGATCGGACAGTTCAGGGTGAGTGCGGATTTCGAACCGCCTCTGACCGGAGGTATTTTCGAAGGCTTTGTGCGCATCACCAGTGTGCATTCGGAAACCGATCTTTCCGCCACTTACTGGGGGGGGGTAACGGTCGAGGATGATTCGGTGGTTCTTCGGGTGGCCCAGGCGGGGCCATCTGGTTTTTCTACGCTGGCCTCGGCCCTGGATGCAGCTCAGCCGGGAAATGCAATTGAAATCTCCGATGATGGCATTTATTCGGAAGTTCTCAACATCACCCGCAACCGGGACGGACTCGATCTGGACGGACTGATTCTCAGGAGTGCTCCGGGAAAATTTCCGATCATCGATGCCGGGCCCGTCACCAACACCGAGGCTGTGATCACCGTCTCGGATCTGGATCGGGTCACCATAGAGGGGCTTGGCATCAAGGGTGGAGCGGGAGGGATCAGTTTTCGGAATACATCCGGGGTCATTCGCAACAATACCATCGAGGACACACTCCAGAGTTCCTCCTCTCACGGCATTGCACTGTTCAGCAGCCGCGCCCATATATTTGGCAACATTCTCCGGGGAAACGGTGGCAGTGGAATCGTCGCGTTCGCTTCGAGCGCTCTGATCCAGGAGAACCAGATCGGAGGGGGCAACAGGATCCACGGCATCTTTGCCTCTCCTGGCGGACCTCTGGGAATCTTTGAGAATCAGATTGTGGACAACGGCAACGGGCAGTTCGAGGGGCAGGGGATTCGAATATCCAGTAATGAAGCCTTGATCAAGGGAAATACAATTCGGGGCTCCCAGGGAAGTTCAGGCGATGGGATCCGGGTGAGTGGAACCCCCTCCAGGGTGTCGTTTATGGATAACACGATTGAGGGAAATGCGAGACATGGCGTGGCTCTTTTTCAGGGAGCTGAAGGGTTGTTCTGGCGCAACCTGGTTCGAGGAAATCCCTTTTCCGGCCTTCGTTTGGAGGGAAAATCCCGAGCCGAACTCCATTCGAGTCGGTTCCTGGAAAATGGTGCAGGCATCCAGTCGGTGTCTTCAACCCTGCTGTTGTTTGACAGCCTCATCACCGGATCCCTTCAGCCGACAGGGGGAGATGGTGTGTTTGCAACGGCCGGAACGGTGGTGATTCAAAACAGCACGTTTTTTGACAACAGAGGTTTCGGCCTGAGGCTCTCGGGAGCCCAGCCGACCGTTTCCCACTCGATCTTTCAGCAGAATGGCAGCGGGGATCTGTCGGGAGCGAGTTCCGATGATTTTGTAAGTAACCTCATCAGCGACGGAATGTTCGAAGGAGTCAATGGGAACAGGGGCGGTGAGGCAAATTTCGCTGATCCCCTGAGTCTGAATTTTTCACTCCAGTCGGGTTCTCCGGCCATTGATCGAGGTGAGGCCGAGGTGGTTCTGTCTTCCCTTGATCTGTTCTCCCATGAGCGAGCCGTCGATGGAGATGGAGATGGAGAGACCCGGGTGGACCTGGGCGCCATTGAGTTTGGGTCCGTTTTTGGAGTGCCTCTGATGGTGCCCGTCCTTTCCCGTGCTTGGACTGAGTTTGTGGGTCTGGCCCTGACCAATGCCTTCGGTCAGGATGCCACCCTGGAACTGCGGGCCTTTGATGACAAGGGCCGATTGCTCGGCAGTCTCCAGACTCTGGAGGTTGCCGGTCAAAAGGGGTCTGCGGTACTCCTTGAAGATCTCTTCGATACGGTTTCGGCGGCATGGATCCAGATTCGTTCCAGCCAACCGGAACTGACCAGCCTTGTGCTCGAGGGCGATCCTGGAATGGGCTTTCTGGCCGGAGCTGAATTGTCCCTGGCCCGCTCCAACCGGCTGATTTTTCCCGAGGTTCGTAATCAGGAAAATGAAGAAACCTGGCTTTACCTGATCAATCCCAATCCGGAAGAAATCGAGGTGCGTCTCAAATGGACCCGTTCCGATGGTTCAAGCCTGGAGAGCCTGTTCCAGCTGGTGGGCAAGGGTCTTTTTGTATCCACCTTTCGACAGACTTTCGGGGAAGGTAGCGGGGGTTTCGTGAGTGCCACCGTGGAGGGGGGACAGACCCTTGTCGGGATGGAGATTTTTGGGCTTTCCGGTGCGCGGGGCGGACTGGCGGCCCTGGATGTCAATGCTTCCCGATCCCAACTCTTCTCCGCCCATTTCGCCTCCCTCGATGACGTGAGAACTTCCTTGCACCTGATTAACACCGGTCCGGCGACCCGGGTCGAGG
>JAPYTY010000101.1 GCA_029942065.1 Acidobacteriota bacterium
GGGATCCAGAACCCCGAAGGGGTGATGTGAAATAGCCTGGGGCGTGAGCCCCAGGATTGAAGGTTTTGTTGGTCAAGGAGCCCTGTAGGGGCGATGTAGGAAAACCATCATTGGGTCTACATCGCCCCTACAGGGCTCCTCTAATTGCTGACCTGCGCAAACCTGGGGCTTACGCCCCAGGCTATTCTATGTCGCCCCTTCAGGGCTCCGGAGAAGTAAACTCAGGATGACCTGTGTAAAGGATGTCCTGGGAATGAACACCTAGGTGCGCCGATTCCGGAAGGCCGCTACCACCTGGCAGAAAATCCGAAGTCCCCAGTCCGAAATTCAAAATCTGAAGTCTGGATACTGGATTATTTTTCTGGAACGTGGAAGGTATTGGTCCAAGACCAGCAGGCCACTCCCGTGATAGAGTGGGGAATATATGGTGGAACCCTGGGAAGATCCGATCGAAGAAGAGAAAAAGAAAATTCATCGACTCCGGGTCCTGGTTGATCTCGCCACCAGCGTTCTCTATCAGGAGACCTCATTGACCCTGGAGGAAGCTCGCCAGCTGGTGCGAAATACCGAAAGTTCGGTTTTGACTCTTTTCCCCGATAAGCAGCAGACCTTTGACATGGTGCTGTTGCCCCGCTTCGAACGGATTCTCCATGAACGCTGGGGGAGAGGCATGGGATACACCGAACACTAGCCCGGGCCAGCTGGACTAGCAAAAAAAAAATGCGGGCGGTGATCCAGCGGGTTGATGAAGCCAGAGTGACGGTGGACGGAACCGTTGTCGGGGAGATTTCCAAAGGCCTCCTGGTTTTTCTGGGCATCGGGAGCGACGATGGAGAGGAAGACCTGGCTTTCCTGAAAAGGAAGATCCTGAATCTAAGAATTTTCCCGGATTCGGACGGGAAGATGAATCTTTCCCTGGTGGAGACCGGGAACGCCGTACTTCTCGTTTCACAGTTCACTCTGTACGGCGATTGCAGCAAAGGGAACCGACCCAGCTTTATCCGTGCCGCGGCCCCGGATCAGGCCCGGGCACTCTACCAGGAATTCCTCCGCCAGCTTCGCTCCGAAAATATCAGGGTCGAATCGGGCGAATTTCAGGCCATGATGAAAGTCGACCTGGTCAATGACGGCCCGGTAACCCTGGTTGTGGATTCGAAGAAAAGCTGACCGACCGCTGGTCTTCGACCAGCGCGTTTCACGTTTCCGGAGTGTGGGAGGCGCCTCAGTGCGCCGATTCCGGAAGGCCGCTACAACTTGGGGAAGATCCGAAATCCAAAGCCCAAAATCCGAAACCAATCCTTCTCCACGCCGAGCTTCAGCGAAGTGTTTCTCCACGCGGAGCGGGAGTGACGCGTTTCTCTGCGCGCAAAGCGCGCTTCTCCTGGCTCCTTCTTCTCTTCTCCCACTTGACTTTTCACCTTTTGTTCACCATAATACTTTTATGCCTATCACGCGCAGACAAAAAGAAATCCTGGATTACCTGAGGAGTTTCCTGGATCAGCAGGGCTATTCCCCCACTTTGGAGGAGATTGCCCATCATTTTTCCCTGGCTTCCCTCAACGGGGTTTACAAACACCTCAAGGCGCTGGAAGAGAGGGGATTTATTCGCCGTCTGACCAACCAGGCCCGCTCCATCCAGTTGGTTGACTCGGAGTCGACCTCGTCGGCTGTTCTACCACTTCTGGGATATGTGACTGCAGGTCAGCCGGTGGAGGCCGTCGTGAACGAAGAAAAGATTGCCGTTCCGAAGACTTTCCAGACTCGAGGCACCAACTATGTGCTGCAGGTCCAGGGGGAATCCATGATCGACGAGCATATCCAGGATGGGGACTATGTCATCCTCGAACAGCGCTCGGAGGCTCACAACGGTGAGATGGTGGTCGCTCTCATTGATGGAGAGAAGGCTACCCTGAAAAAATTCTTCAGAGAACAAGACAAGATTCGACTGCAACCGGCCAATGTGGCCCTGGAGCCCATCTGGATGACCGAGGACAGAATTCAAATCCAAGGGGTGGTAGTCGGCATCATGAGAAAGTACTAAGTGCTAAAACCAGGCCAAGGAGGCAAAATGTCCTATCGAATTCAGGTATCGGGAAAAATTTTTGAAGGCGACGATCTTCGGACCTTATTGAAAAGGGCTGTTGAAGCCCGGAAAAACACAGGTCTTAAACCGGATGGACCAGGGGAATCACCTGTCCTTACCTCCCCGATCTCCCACCCACTGGGCGGCAGGCTGCGGAAAACTGGGCGAAACCGGATGGCCTACTCTCTGGGATTCTGAGTTTTCATTTCAAATCACTAGTATCACTCCGGTTATATCGGATCAATCAACTTCATCAAAGGGTCCCGAAAGACCTTTCAGGAGTCCATCCGGCAACAAATTCCCCGTTTCTCCACAAAATTCCCGCAGGCCTCTACCTGCCCTTTACGCCTCCAAAATGAGCTCGTCCACCTTCTCTCACTACATGAGCTAGTCCGGACTTCTCACGTCATTTTCGGCACAAAAATTTGAGGCGCACAGCCAAGACTGCAGGCCCTTTAACACCACGCCCTTCCGAAATAACAAAGAAACGAAATAGCACGGCTGGTCTGGTAAGATCAGGAAGCTTTTCGGGACAGGCCCAATAATTTTTGAAACTTTTTAGGTAACACTCAATCCTAGTGAAAGAAGAGGGAAAGAAAGGGTTTTCAGGCAGGCCCAAGGCGGCGGCACCTGTGGCCTCTGGACCCGAGTTGAAGAAGCTCGTAACCAGGGCCGGAGGAGGGGACGTTGAAGCCTTTCAGCAGCTGTATGGACTCTACAGCAGGAAGATCTTGAACTACATCTATCGCCTGACGGGTTCGCGTGAAGAAGCAGAGGACTTGACCCAGGACACGTTTGTCCTAGCCTACAGGAATCTCAAATCTCTCAAAGAATCGAACAAGTTTCAAAGCTGGCTTTTCCGTATCGCCCAGAACAACGTCTACCAGATGTACCGGGGGAAGAAACCTCAGATGAATCCGCTCCCCGATGAAGGGTCCGAGCTGGCTGAAACGGACCGCCTCGGCACTTCGCAGAAAGGTTCTGAAGACAGCCTCCTGTCTTCAGAACTGGAACAGGTGATCGAAGAAGTCATCAACCACTTGCCGGACAAGCAAAAGGGAGTGTTTGTTCTTTCTGCCATTCACAAGTTAAGCTACAAAGAAATCAGTGAGATGGAGGACCGCTCGCTGGCATCGGTCAAGTCGGATGTTCACCGGGCGCGGGTGGACGTCAGGGACAGGGTTAAAGAATACTTGAGGGGAAAACATGGACTGTCAAGCTTGCATTGATTCACTGACGGCTTTCCTAGACGACGAGTTGAGCGCCCCGGAAAAGGAGGTATTGCAAACTCATTTGACTCAGTGTCGACCCTGCCGACAGGAACATGAGTCCCTCCTTGATTCCTATCAGTGGGTGGACCAGCTGACTGACCTGGAAATGGACTCTACCGGTTGGACACGGATTCACTCTGAGATTACCCACCTGGCCCCCGGCAAACCCGCCTGGGTTTCTCCCTTTCAATTCTTGTTCGGAAGTCGCTGGATACCCGTTGCAGCTGGAACCCTGGGCGTCGCGATTCTGTCTTTTTTCTTTCTGGCCGGCCCCAAGGCTGAAATGCAGGACGAGTTTCAGGTTTATTTAGAGCAGCGCGAGCAGATGGTCATTCGACGCCCCCCCCCCTCCCCCTTGGAAGGAATCAGAGAAATCACGACCGATCTGCCCAATCCCTTTACCGTCAGTTATGATAGTAGCCAGAGCAACCCTTTTACACAGGAGTAGCGAGCGATGCCAAGCCACCTTGTCTTACTGATCCTTTTGTTAAGTCCTCACACCGCCGCCTTTTCCCAGAACTGGAGCCAGGTTCGCGGCAGCGCAGAAAGGCAGCACGAGATGGTGATGATGCTGATCAGAAACGGAGATTTCGGCAGAGTCCTGGAGACATCCAGGCAAATCTTCTCCCTCAAATTTCCAGCAAGCCAGGAACACCTCCTGGTTCAAGAAGGTCGGATTTTGTCAGAAGCTCTAGCCCACCACCAGCAGTTTCAGATAGCTCAAGGCCTGCTGGATCAAGCCCTCAGAGCCGTCCGATCGAATCCCTCCAAGATCGATCTTTTCAAGGAAAAGGCCTACCTCTTTACCAGGCAAGGAAGGGATAAGGAGGCCATGGAGTTCTTTGAACGGGCGATGGAACTGGAAAAGTCCTCGCCCTAACCCCAGGTCCTGCTTTAAATCGGGTTACCTTTGCCTCGATAGACCGCCCTGCCGTGGATGTTGCACCATGAAAATGACCGGAGCCGATAAAGTTTCCTCGAAAACCTCCGAACCAGAAAAATCCGCCGACACCGTTTCCGAACAGCGGTACCAACCCTTTTACCGACCCGAAGATCTGGCCGATCTTGGTTACCAGCGTGACCTGGGCGATCCCGGTGAATTCCCCTACACTCGAGGCGTGCATTCCACCATGTACCGGGAAAAACTGTGGACCATGCGCCAGTTCTCGGGGTTCGGTAGTCCGGAAGAAACCAACCGACGCTCCAAGTTTCTACTCGAGAAAGGTCAAACCGGTCTTTCCATCGCCTTTGATCTCCCGACTCTGATGGGACTGGACTCCGACAACCCTTTCTCAGAAGGAGAAGTCGGAAAATGCGGAGTGGTCATTGATTCACTGGAAGACATGGAAATACTGTTTGAAGGTATTCCCCTCGATCGAGTTACCACCTCGATGACCATCAATGCCCCGGCAGCGGTCTTGCTGGCCATGTATGTGGCGGTAGCAGAAAAGCAGGGGGTGGACCCCGCCCACCTCAGTGGAACTCTCCAGAACGACATCCTGAAGGAATTTATCGCACAAAAAGAGTGGATCTATCCCCCTGAACCATCCATGCGCCTGGTGGTGAACTCCATCCAGTTTTGTACCCAGCATCTTCCCCGCTACAACAGTATCTCCATCAGCGGCTACCACATTCGGGAGGCAGGCTCGACGGCTGTACAGGAACTGGCGTTCACCCTTCGTGACGGCATCGAGTACGTCGAATGGTGTCTTCGAGCCGGCATGAAGGTGGATGAATTCGCACCGCGGCTGTCCTTTTTCTTTGACTCCCACAACAATCTCTTCGAAGAGGTTGCCAAATTCAGAGCGGCACGCCAGCTGTGGGCCTATATCATGCGTGACCGATTTGGAGCCCGGGAGAAACGTTCCTGGATGTGCCGGTTTCACACCCATACCGCCGGCTGCAGCTTGACGGCCCAGCAACCCTTGAACAACGTCATTCGCACTGCAATTCAGGCACTGGCAGCCGTTCTGGGAGGAACCAATTCCCTTCACACCACCTCCATGGACGAAGCACTGGCGTTGCCGACAGAAGCAGCCGTACAGATGGCCCTGCGTACCCAACAGATCCTGGCTCACGAAAGTGGCATCCCGGACACGGTTGACCCTCTGGGAGGCTCCTTTTTCGTGGAACGCCTGACTCAGGAAGTGGAAGGAGAGGCACGAAAGTACATGGAAACCATTGACGGCATGGGAGGGATGATCTCTGCCATCGAAAAAGGATTCCCCCAGCGGGAAATTCAGGAAGCTTCCTATCAGCACCAAAGAGCTGTGGAGACCGGGGAGAAACTCGTGGTGGGGGTCAACGAGTTCCAGACCGATGAAAGCCCTCCTGTGGAAACGCTTCGCATTGGTCCGGAAACTCGTAAAGGCCAGTGTCAGCGTCTCGATAAACTACGATCCAGACGAGACACACGGGCCGTCAAACGAGCACTCTCGGAGTTGAAGGAAGCGGCTCGATCGGATAAAAACCTCATGCCCCTGTTGATCGAGGCCGCCAAGGAGTACGCCACGCTGGGCGAGATCTGTGAGACACTCAAGGAGGTATTCGGAGAATACCGGGAGCCCAGTTTCTGACGCGCTAACACGCGTAGAGAGGCGCGCTGACGCGCGTGGAGAAAGGCGCTTCGCGCCTGGAGAAGCACGCTAGCGCGCACAGAGAAAAAGGAACAAGAGCGTGATGAAGGGAAAGAAGATTCGTGTGGTGGTTGCCAAGCCGGGATTGGATGGACATGATCGTGGAGCCAAAGTGGTGGCTCGAGCGTTGCGGGATGCGGGGATGGAGGTGATCTACACCGGTCTTCGGCAAACACCGGAACAGATCGTCCAGACCGCACTGCAGGAGGATGCCGACGCGGTGGGCCTCTCCATCCTTTCGGGTGCTCATATGACCCTTTTTACCCGGGTCGCGGAACTGCTGAAGGAGCATGAGGCTGAAGATATTTTGGTGTTCGGAGGCGGCATTATTCCCGATGAAGACATCCCCAAACTCGAGGAAATCGGAGTGGCCAGGATCTTTCAACCCAGCACCACCACCACCGAGATTATCGACTTCCTGGAAGCTAACCTCCAGGTTCAAGAGTAGATACCATGCTGGTAGGAGTGATCTCCGACACCCACGGCCTGCTGCGACCGCAGGTCTTCGACCTGTTCCAGGATGTCGAAACCATCATTCATGCCGGAGACATCGGGGACCAGAATATCTTGAGCGATCTGCGGACCTTGGCGCCCGTTCAAGCTGTCTGCGGCAACACCGACGGATTCCCTTTAGCAGAACAGGTCCCTCGCCAACGGTCTTTTAAACTCGAGGGGGTCAGGGTGTTTCTCACCCATATCGGAGGAAGCCCTCAACAGATGCGCTCACTCTATCCCGAGATCGAGGACTCAGATCTGGTGATATTCGGACACAGTCACAAGCCCCTGCAGGTTGAGGACGGAACCACTCTCTTTTTCAACCCGGGATCGGCAGGGCCGGTCCGCCTCTCCCTTCCGGTGACCCTTGGAAAGATTGAGATTGAAAAGTCTTCCATTACCGCCCGGATCCTGGAGATACACGACGCCTGAGGGCGTCGAATCCAGAGAATTTCACCACAGAGGCACAGAGACACAGAGAAGGAATTTCTTTTCTTCCTCTTATCTCTCCAATTTCAGCCAACACAGCAGGGGCACACGACAAGAAGAAACCGAAATGCAGAATCCAAAATGAAGAGTCCGGAGTGTGGGAGGCGCCTCGGCCGCTGGTCTTCGACCAGCGCGTTTCACGTTCCAGGTTCCACGTTTCACGAAAGAA
>JAPYTY010000102.1:0-3929 GCA_029942065.1 Acidobacteriota bacterium
AACTTCAAAAAATCCGCCATCAGGCCATGCACCGCTGGCCTCTTGACGAGATGTCCATTGTCCACCGCGTCGGAAAGATGGAAATCGGTGAAAGCAGTGTCTTTATCGCAGTCTCTTCGGCCCATCGAGGAGCTGGCTTCGAAGCTTGTCGATTCGCCATCGACACCTTGAAAACAACGGTCCCAATCTGGAAAAAAGAACAATACCAGGATGGAGAAGTCTGGATCGAGGGCTACGACCAATGAAAGCGGCCATCCTCACCTTCAGCGACGGCTGCTTTCACAGCCAGAGAGAAGACACTTCGGGGCCCGCTCTGGGTCAGATTCTCGAAAAACACCAGTGGGAAATCGCCTCGACCCAGGTGCTTCCCGATGAAATTTCCAAGATCCAGGAAGCCATCCGGGATCTGACCCAGGTTGCTCAGGGATTCGGGCTGATCGTCACCACCGGAGGAACCGGCCTCGGACCCCGGGATGTGACCCCCGAGGCGATTGGACCTCTCCTGGATAAGGAGGTAGCCGGTTTAGCGGAACTGATGCGCATGGAAGGTCTGAAGTCGACCCCCTTTGCAGCCCTTTCCCGATCCCTGGCGGGCGCCCGTCGTCAGACCCTGATTCTATGCCTCCCGGGAAGTCCCAGGGGAGCTGCCGAATCCCTGGAAGCGGTGGTGGATTTACTTCCCCACGCTGTGGACCTCCTGCAGGGAAGAACGCTGCACTGACACCGGTTTTCGCAGGTCGAAGACCCGCGAAAACCGGTGCGTTTCACGTTTCAGATTTAACGTTTTTCAGCTAATGAGGTTGCGCCCACAAGGCATGCGCCCCGACACACCTTAAACTTTAAACATGAAACGTGAAACGGCCGATCGAAGAGAGGCCTATCAGATCTTTTGCCGTCCCGACAGGGCTCGGGTTAGGGTCACGACATCGGTATATTCCAGATCACTTCCGACGGGAATGCCGGAGGCGATACGGGTGATGCGGATGTCCATGGGCGTGATGAGCTTCGATAGATAGAGTGCCGTCGCTTCTCCCTCGCTGGTTGGATTGGTGGCTACGATCACCTCCTCGACGGCGTCGTCCCGGAGACGATCAAATAAATTCTTGAGCTTTAGATCTTCCGGGCCAATCCCATTAATCGGCGAAATCACGCCGTGAAGCACATGATAGTGACCTCGATAAGCACCGGTTTTCTCGATGGAAAGGACGTTGAAGGGCTCCTCAACCACGCAGATCAACCGGGGATCGCGTCGGGAGTCGGTGCAGATACGACAGGCATCGACGTCGGTGATATTGTTGCAGATCGAGCATAGCAGGAGCGCGGCCTTCAGCTGAGCCACGGCCTCGGCCAGGCTCTGGCAGTCCTGGCTGGAACCGCGAATCAGGTGAAAAACCAGCCGCTGGGCTGATTTAGGTCCGATTCCCGGCAATTTTTTGAACTCCTTGATGAGCCGATCTATGGGGTTTTCCTGATCTGCCATGGACACTTCGTATCGATCTCCTACCCCAGAAGGCTCTGAGTCAACCCCCCCAGCTGCCCGCTGAGTTCCTCATCCACCTTGCGGCCTGCTTCGTTGACTGCAGCCACGACCAAGTCCTGGAGCATCTCCACTTCATCCGGGTCGACTGATTCCGGCTCTATGGCGATGGACTGGATTCGCTTCTTCCCATCCATGGTCACTGTAACCATTCCACCTCCACTGGAAGCTTCCACCTCGAGCTGCCCCATTTCTGAATCCAGCTGCTCCTGCATTTTCTGAGCCTGTTTCATCAGTTGTTTAATATTTTTCATCTAGTCATCTACTTTCTTTTCGACAATCACTTTACCGGGAAAAGTCTCGATAAAGGCCTTCACCTTGGGATTGTCGGTCGGATCAAACTGGTTGGCGATCGGCTCCTCCAGCAAAACCTCAATTTTAGGCTCGGCCCCTACGATCTTGGCAGACAATCGGGACAACCGATCCTGATTATCCGGCTTGCAGACCTCCCTGTGATGGAAGGATTCATCCGGTGGGAAAAAAAGCGATAGCTTTTCCTGATCCAGGGTGGTCCGGGAGGCGTGCTGAAGCGACGAGTACAAGCCCATACTCTCGACCTGTACCGCCGCCATGAGATGAGTCATCGCCTGATCTTGTCCGGAAGGTCCGGTCGGGTTGATTTCTCCACCTGGCGCCTGTACCTTCCCGCTGTCTTGTTCCCTTCCCGATTTCTTTTCATCCTTCAAATCAAGCGCCTTCGCCGAGGACCCCGACCTGACCTTTTCAGAGACTGGCTGAGCGAGTTCCACCTGCCCGACCTGGGCTTGGTTGCCACTGTCGGGGTTTGAGATGGCCTGGCCGCTGCGAAGCTTGCCAATCACCTCCTCGACGGTCGGCAACCGGCTCAGTTCCACCAATTTCATCAGCGTCAATTCCAGATGAACCCATGGGTGAGAATTCCATCGCAAATCGGCCTCAGTACGGTTCAGCAGGTCATAAAAACGAATCAAGTCAAGCTGGGAAAGCTTCTCGGCCTGCTCGAGAATCGCATCTTTTTCGGCATCCGCGAGATTCAAAAGCTGCTCGTCCCATCCCGTCACCTTACAGACCATGAGATTCCTGGTGTGCTGGATCAACTTGCGACAAAAGTTCTGAGGTTCTACTCCCGAGGTGGTGAGGGCTTCAACCTGTCTGATCAGTGCCTGGGCATCCTGGTCGAGCACCGCTTCAACAACGGCCATCACCGCTCTTTCATCCACCTCACCCAGCAAGGTTCGCACGTCTTCATCACTGATCTGCTTTCCGCTGAATGCAATGATGCGGTCCAGCGCGGACTGGGCATCCCGCATGCTGCCCTGGGCGGTGGACACGATCACCTTGAGGGCATAGTCGCTGATCTCGATTTCCTCCTCCTGGCTGATCCATTTCAAGCGCTCGGCAATCAGTCTAAAGGGGATGGGCTTGAAGTCGAATTGCTGGCAACGGGAAATGATCGTACCCGGAATCTTCTGGTAAAGAGTTGTCGCCAGAATGAACTTCACATGCGGCGGAGGTTCCTCCAAAGTCTTCAGCAAGGCATTGAAGGCGGCATTGGAGAGCATGTGAACCTCGTCAATGATGAAGATCTTGAATGGGTCCCGAGCCGTTCCGTAGCGCACACTCTCTATGAGTTCACGAACATTAGCGACGCCCGTGTTGGAAGCAGCATCAATTTCAAGAACGTCCACACTGCTGGCGGAGGCCACCTCCTGACAGGAATCACATTCGCCGCAAGGTGTAGGCGTAGGACCTTTCTGACAGTTCAATGCCTTGGCCAGGATGCGCGCTGTGCTGGTTTTCCCCACGCCTCGCACACCCGAGAACAAGAAAGCATGCGCCAGCCGTTCACTCTTGATGGCATTTTTGAGGGTCTTCGTGACCGTCTCCTGACCCACCACATCTTCGAAGCTCTGAGGCCTCCACTTGCGGGCCAGTACCTGATAGCTCATGGGCAACCTGACGGAAAGATCATTTGATGGGTTCCTTCGGCCGGCACATGCCTGAAATGGCCAGGTCCCGGGTAATCTGCGGCACCCATGCTGATCCTCTTAATGCTGCTTCCTTCCGGACCTGACATGATTCGAGGGGCACGTTGCACAGGCCCGAGACCTGTCACGTGATGAACGATCATTGCCCGCTCATCGCACAACAAAACTATACTATATCATCCCAATCTGCACAGTCGGATCGCTTGACTTCTCAGGGGCGGATAGTTGTAATGAATCGTTCGCCATAGAACTGTGGAGGAGTACCGAAGTGGACGTAACGGGCCCGACTCGAAATCGGGTTGTCTGGTGATGAGCTGGGCACGTGGGTTCGAATCCCACCTCCTCCGAATTCCATGACCTGGGGGTCCGGAGAGGTGTCCGAGTGGCTTAAGGAGCACGCTTGGAAAGCGTGTGTAGGGGAAACT
>JAPYTY010000102.1:3939-7141 GCA_029942065.1 Acidobacteriota bacterium
TTCCGTCAGTGAAAGTGCACACCTAAAGAGAGGTGGAAGGGTTCAGATGGATGGAATCCCACCCGCTCCGGTAGCGGCTCCGCCTCAAGCTGTACCCGCAGCCGCAGGTCAGCGAAGCGAGAGTCGTCGTGGAGGGGACCCACGGTATGCCGGGTTAGTTGCTCTTCCCCTTGCCCCGCACCTCCCGGACGCAAACTGCCAGGTCAGACACTCCAAAGGGTTTTTGAAGAAAAGACGTTCTAACCCGTTCACCCTTCTCTTCAAGCGGATCCGTATGGCCAGAGATGAACAGGGCTCGAAGTTCGGGACTCTCCGTTACCAGCTGGGTGTAAAGATCAGGTCCACTCTGACCCGACATCACCACATCGGTCAAAAGAAGATCGATGGGCTGATCGGATCGCCGAAAGAGCTCTTGTGCCTCTTCGGCAGAACCCGCACACACAACCCGATACCCCTGGGCTTGAAGCACCCCCTTGATCATCTCTTTGACCGTTACTTCATCCTCCACCACCAAAATCGTTTCCGAGCCCCGGGGCAGAGGCTCCGGTTTTTCATCCGAGATCGACTGAGGCTCTGGATCTATGGTTGGCCAGTAGATTACAAAGCTAGTTCCAATTCCCGGCTCACTTTCCACCTGGATGTGTGCCCCATGTTCTTTAACAATGCCGTGGACCGTAGAGAGACCCAGCCCGGTTCCTTTTCCCACCTCTTTGGTGGTAAAGAAGGGATCAAAGATCTTCTGTTGAATGGCGGCATCCATCCCAGCACCAGGGCCAGCAGCAACCATGGTGCGGTCCTTTTCAATCGTCCCGACCGAACGGCACCCAGTTCCTTGTTTTGCGGTTCATTTTGTGATTCAGTCAATGCTTTTCCGATCTAAATGCTAGCACTTTCAATACGTCGATTAGGATATGATTCTGGAGCCGACCATGCGAAATGATTTCGAATTCCGGATCAAAAGCACCTTCCTTTCTCAGCGTCCTCGAAAAGAAGGCTCCCTGATTGCCGCAGTCAGCATCCAGGCGATTCTGTTGGTTTCCTTGATTTGCTGGAAAGACCCGCAAATGTTTAGACTGCTCGCCGCCGTCCCCCAAAGGGTCTTGGTAGAACACGAGTACTGGAGGCTCATCACGGCGATCGGGGTCCATGCCGATTTACGGCATTTCGCATCCAATGCCGTATTTTTTATTTTTTTCTCCTACCTCCTGTACGGATATCTTGGTTTCTGGATCTACCCGGTCTCGATTCTGGTACTCGGCAGTCTGACCCATTACCTGGCCCTTCTCACCTACGCCGATAACATTCACCTGGTCGGGGCTTCCGGCGTGGTCTACCTCATGGCCGGATTTTGGCTGACTTTCAATGTCCTGGTCCAGCGAACCCGCTCGCTGGCCAAACGGCTGATGCAGGCAATCGGGATTGGACTGCTCGTGCTGGTCCCCACCAACCTGTCGCCGGAAGTAAGCTACCGGACCCACCTCATCGGCTGCACTATCGGTGTAATGGCTGCAATGGGATACTTCCAGTCCAGAAAAGAGAGGATCCGTTCGCTGGAAACGATTGAAATCGAAGAGTTTTGAGACAGCAGGCTACCTCCTCAATAACCATTCCCCCCCGAATAAATGAGTACTGTGAGCCCGATGGGCCGACTCTACCCCGGAATGCACTTACCGTTCCTTGACTGGCACGTCATCGGCAAAAAAAAAGGACCCGCTGTCGCGGGCCCTCTTCTTTTCGGATAACACCCTGGCTCACACTCGACCGAGCGCCTCCAGGACTCGCTCGGGAGTCATGGGAAGATGGCGGAGCCTGGCTCCGGTAGCCGCAAAGACGGCATTGGCCACGGCTGGTGCGGCCGGGGGAAGTCCCGGTTCACCACACCCACCCTGGGACTCGTCGCTATCCACGATATGCACCTCCACGGGGAACGACTCGCTCATGCGCAGCAGCTGGTAGTCAAAAAAATTGGCCGATTTGACGGCGCCATCGGCAAAGTGAACCTTCTCCTTGAAAGCCGCACTCAATCCCATGTGGATGGCACCCATCATCTGGGCGTTAATGGTGTCGGGGTTCACATGCGGACCGCAGTCAACCGCACACACCACCCGGTGAACCTTCACCTTTCCGGTCTTCCGGTCCACCGAGACCTCGGCAACCTGGGCCACATAGCTTCGATAGGAATAATATCCGGCAATTCCACGTCCCTCGGCTCCGGCCAGAGGCCTGCCCCAGCCGGCCTTGTCGGCCACCAGTTCCAGGACGCCCTGCAGCCGCTTGTTCTCGTTGAGATGCTGGAGTCGAAACTCCAACGGGTCCTTGTCGGCGGCATGGGCTAGCTCGTCCATGAAACTCTCCACCGTAAATCCGTTGTGGGAACTGCCCACCGAGCGCCAGAAGGTGACCGGAATCGGATTCTCCAGCCGGACCCAGTCGACCGACACATTGGGGATCTGATACTGCAACCGGGTAAGACCCGAGGTGGCCTGGGTATCGATGGGAGAGTCCGGCCGCACCGAGAACTGGGCTGCCACTACTTTATGCGCCCAGGCGGTGATATTTCCCTGGTCATCCAGTGCCGCCTTGATTCGGTGAGAATTGGCGGGACGAAACAGATCATACTGAATGTCTTCTTCACGACTCCAGATGACCTTGATGGGATCCCCCGTGGCCTTGGAAATTTGCACCGCTTCCTCAACAAATTCGGTTCTGGCCCGACGGCCCAGTCCGCATCCCAGGTAAGTCGCGTCGACATGAATCTGATCCGGCTTCAAACCCGTGATCTTGACGGCTACATCCAGCGACCGGCTCTGCATCTGAGTCGGCACCCAGATATCACACCGATCAGCCTGCACATGGGCCGTGCAGTTCATGGGTTCCATCGGTGCATGGGACAGATAGGGCAGATGGTATTCCACCTCAACTTGTTTGTCGGCCTCCCCCAGTGCTGCCGTGACATCACCGTCGGCCCGTGCCGAGAGGCCTTCCTTATCCAGGCTGGAAACCAGATCTCGATCCACTGTTTCCGTACTCAGGGTGGGTTCGGCGCCCTGAGTCCACTCGATATTGAGGGCATCCCGCCCCTTCCAGGCTGCATCCAGCGTCTCCGCACAGACCGCTACAGCATTGTCCATCTCTACCACGTGGCGTACCCCGGCTACCGCTTTGGCCGCCGGCTCATCATAGGCCACCAGGGTCGCCCCAT
>JAPYTY010000103.1 GCA_029942065.1 Acidobacteriota bacterium
CTCTGATGGTGCCAGTGGATGTCCAGTCAATTTCTTCCGTACCGCCATCGGTGGTACCCAAAGCATATTCATAGAAACTAATACCTGACACCGCATCAGAACCGGACCAGGAAATTATTAGTTCATCGGTATTGTTCTGGTAGTCAGCATCTTCACTGCTGGTGAGCATTGGTATATCCGTACTCCAAGTTGGACCATAAATGGTACCATGGTTTTCATTGGCGGAATGATCGGTTAGGGTAGTATTGGTACCATTATTCATATTGTAATACGCATCTAGTCCGATTTCATTCCCGCTCAGCTCCACCGACATGTTTTCCGCGATCTCCTGTGCTGTGCGGGCAACGCTCCAGACACGGAGCTCATCTATTGTTGCGTTCAGTGTAGATGCATTGTTTTTTCCAATTGTACTTAAAGGGATATTAAAATTGGTTTGATTGTTTTTTCCGTAATAAGCCCCGTTGACAAATAGTGTTACCGAGTCAGTGGTTGCAACCACTGCCAGGTGAACCCATTCTTCAAGCGGAGCCACATAATTGAAATAGGTGTCATAGGTCGAACTTTTTGTATAACCCAGCTTATTCGATGCACCATACTGCTCAAGCCGCGCACCGGAAAATTCAATTCAGACGGTTCCCCCAACTCTATCGGCGGCCATAACATGCCCTTGGTCTCGCTGGGTGTTTTCATCCTCTGGTTCGGCTGGTTTGGTTTCAACGGGGGATCGGCGCTGGGCATGGGGGACCCGGAACTGGTGGCGCGTATTGTCATCAATACCAATCTGGCGGCCGGAGCCGGGGCGATAGCCGCCATGTTCACGGCCTGGGCCAAGTTCGGAAAACCTGATCTGGCTCTCTCCTTCAATGGAGCCCTTGCCGGGCTGGTCGCCATCACCGCACCCTGTGCGGTGGTGACGCCGGGAAGTGCCATCTATATAGGCATGCTCGGCGGAATCCTTTGCGTTTACGGCGTCCATTGGCTGGATCGTTTCGGTGTCGATGATCCTATCGGAGCCGTCCCCGTTCACGCCTTCAACGGCGTGTGGGGAACTCTTGCCGTGGGTCTGTTTGGACAATCAGTCCTGGGATCCCCGCAAAATGGAGTGTTTTACGGCGGTGGCCTCTCGCAACTGGGCATTCAGGCTCTGGGTGCAGTCATCGTGGCTTTCTTTGTCATGGGCTCCATGTGGCTGGTATTCAAAACCATCGATGCTCTGGTCGGTCTGCGCGTCTCCGAGGTGGAAGAACTGCGTGGGTTGGATATCGGAGAGCATGGAATGGAGTCCTACAGTGGATTTCAGATCTTTAGCACCGAATAGAAGTCGAAATGAAACTCATCACTGCAATTATCCAACCTCATCAGCTGCCTGCGGTTAAAAAATCGCTCTACGATGCTCAGGTATACAAAATAACGGTTTCCAATGCTTTGGGCTACGGTGAAGAAGAGGGCTATCAGCAGACCTTTCGAGGAGTGGAACGTGAGGTGAACCTTCTCAAGAAGGTGCGACTCGAGATCGCCGTCAACGATGACTTCGTTGAAGCAACTGTTGCAGCTATCAGAGATGGCGCTCGAACCAACAATGTGGGTGACGGGAAAATCTTCATCACCGATTTGCAGGAATGTATCCGAATTCGTACTGGCGAGAGAGGAGATCTTGCCATTGGTTGACGTTACATGTGAGGAGCAATGAAAAACGGCAACGGGAAGAGTACCCTCTCGCGGGATGTCTTCAGGATCATCCGCGAGAAAGAGATTCAGTTTGTGGATCTCAAATTTGTCGATCTTCCTGGAACTTTGCAGCATATTACCTTGCCGGCTGAGGTCTTCGATGAAAAAATGTTCATCGAGGGTATCGGCTTTGATGGATCCTCCATCCGCGGGTTTCAGCGCATTCATGAAAGCGACATGCTCATCAAACCCGATGCCTCCACCCTGTTCATCGATCCCTTCATGGATGAGCCGACGGTCTCCTTTTTGTGCAATATCACGGATCCTAAGACTCAGAAGGGTTATTCCAGAGATGCGCGTGCCGTGGCTCAAAGGGCGGAACGATATCTGGAGAGCAGCGGGATTGCCGACACCGCCTTTTTGGGGCCGGAGCTGGAGTTCTTCATCTTTGACGATGTGCGCTACAACCAGTCGACCAACGAGGGTTTTTATCATGTTGATTCCCAGGAAGGCGACTGGAATACCGGCCGACAGGAGGGCCCCAATCTGGGCTACAAGCCGCGCAACAAGGAAGGCTATTTCCCGGTTCCTCCCATGGACAGCTACCAGAACCTGCGCTCCAAGATGGTGAGTGTGATGCGGTCCATCGGGGTGGATGCCGAAGCTCACCATCACGAGGTCGCCTCCGGAGGCCAGGCTGAAATCGATATCCATTACAACACCCTGGTCGATGTGGGAGATCAGTCCCTGAAGTATAAGTACGTCGTCAAGAACGTCGCGAGGCGCTTTGGCAAGACGGTGACCTTCATGCCCAAGCCGCTGTTCCAGGACAACGGGTCAGGGATGCACGTGCATGTGAGTTTGTGGAAGCAGGGCCACAACCTGTTTTATCAAAGGAACAAGTACGCCGAACTCAGTGATTGGGGTGTCTATTTCATTGGAGGCCTGTTGCACCATGCAGCCACACTGTGTGCCTTTTGTGCACCCACGACCAATTCCTACCGTCGGCTGGTTCCGGGTTATGAGGCGCCCATTAACCTGATCTATTCGCAGCGCAATCGCAGTGCTTGTGTCCGCATTCCCATGTACTCGGGCAGCGAAAAGGCCAAGCGCGTGGAGTTCAGAACGCCGGATCCTTCGTGCAATCCCTACCTGGCCTTCGCGGCCATTCTGATGGCGGGCATCGACGGCATTGTCAATCGAATCGAACCCCCGCCTCCCATCGACGAAGACATTTACGAAATGGCAGGGAATGGAGGTCCTGAAATCAAGAGCACGCCAGGTTCGTTGGCGGAGTCCATCAATGCCCTGGAGGCCGATTTCGATTTCTTATTGCGGGGCAGTGTCTTTACCGAGGATTTGATCCAGGTGTGGCTGAACTACAAGCGTGTCCGGGAAGTGGACTACATCCGTTTGCGCCCACATCCCGGCGAATTTGCACTTTACTACGACGTATAAGGAGAAATCACCATGACTGAAACGATAGGCCTGGGTTTGGGGTTTGGGGCGATTGCGATCATGCTGGTGATTGTTTTCATCAAAGCCAACCTGATTATCTGCCAGCCCAATGAAATTCTGATCATCTCCGGAAGACAGCACCAACTGCCGGATGGGACAGCGATTGGATACCGGGTGATCAAGGGTGGGCGAGGTTTCAGAATTCCGATTCTTGAATCGGTCAAGTATCTGTCATTGACTGCCATGCCCATTGAAATCAGAATCACCAAAGCACTGGCCAAGGGCATTATCCCCATCGATGTCGACGGCCGTGCCAACGTCAAGATTGCCGGCAGCGAAAAAGACGGCCTGTCCAATGCCATCGAGCGGTTCCTGGGAAAGAATGTCAACGAGATTGCTCAGGTGGCCAAGGAAACCATCGAAGGGAACCTGCGCGGAGTGCTGGCGAAGGTGACTCCTGAGGAGGCTAACGCCCAGCGATTAGTGCTGGCCGAGAAAGTGGCAGAGCCGGCACGTCAGGATTTGCAGAAGCTTGGTCTGGTACTCGACTTCGTCAAGATCCAGAACATTTCTGATGATCAGGGCTACCTGAACGCCATCGGAAGGCGTAAAAATGCTGAGGTCATCAAGTACGCACGAATCGCCGAGGCCACGGCCGAGGCGGAAGCCCGAAAGGTTTCAGCGGAACAGAAGCGCAAAGGGGCCATCGCCGAGGCGGAGGCCGAAATGGCGATCACCCGAGCTGAAAATAAGCTGAAGGTACACCGTGCTGATCTGGCGGCGGAGGCGAATCGGGCGGAACAGAAAGCCCAGGTTGCCGGAGATATCACTCGAGTGGAAGAACAGCAGCGCATGGAAGAAGGTCGCATCGACCTCAATCGGAAAAGATACCAGGCTGATGTGGTGGTCCCGGCTGAGGCGGAACAGAAAGCAGCCGAATTGCAGGCCCTGGGTGAGGCCGCCAAGATTTTGGAGGATGGCAAGGCCACGGCAGAAGCTATCAGGCTGATGAAAGATCAGTGGCAGGACGGGCACACTCGGGACCTCTTTTTGATTCAAATGCTTCCGGAACTGGTGGACAAGGTCACCAGGGTGGTGGCGGATAATCTGCATATTGACAAAATAACGGTTCTGGACTCGGGCAATGGCAACGGCTTGCCGACCCACGTCAAGAACCTGACCGGAACCGCCGTCAGCATTTTAGAGGGGCTCAAGACGGCCACCGGTATTGATCTGCCCGCCATCTTGAACGCCAAAGGCAGTCAACAGAAAACCAACGGGGCTGAGATTCCCAAAGAGTTGATCTGATGGGCGGTCATAAGCTCGACCGGATCGACTTGCGGATTCTGGAAATCCTGCAGGAGAGCGGCCGGGCCAAGCACAGCCAGGTTGCCGAAGAGGTCAAGCTTTCCGTTCCCTCCGTGGGTGAACGAATACGCAAGCTGGATGAGGCCGGACTGATCCGGAGTGTCAACGCCATCCTTGAGACCCGCAAGGTGGGTTTGGAGGTTTCCGCCTTTATCTTCCTGATGTCGGAATCCTCCGAACATTACGATGAGATCATCAAACGTGCTTCCGGCCTTCGAGAGGTTCTGGAATGTCATGCGGTCACCGGTGACGGATCACACCTTTTGAAGATACGGACTCGAAACACGGCAACTCTGGAACAGCTTCTCTCCGAAATTCAATCCTGGCCCGGTGTGACCAACACCCGTACCAACATCGTGTTGTCCAGTCATAAGGAGACCACTGCAGTTCCCCTGAACTTTCTCCTTGAAACCAAGGCGGTAACGGCTTAGACCCGGTTTGGCTGAAACTCGCCACATGCCCACGGCCTTCGGCCGAAACCGCCTTGACATAGGGTTCGGGACGATGCTAATCAAAGGGTAAAGATCTTCGGGCAATTTGAGGGGTTGGATCGCTTGAAGCGAGAACTTCTCAAGCCCGGAATGGCATCATACGGGTCAGTTTTGTCAACGATGTGCTTCCCGAGCCAATGGGAATGAGCAAGGCTCATTCTCTGAAAGGAAAAAGGTCATGATACAAGACAAAAGCCAACTTTGGGTATTCTGCTTGGTACTGATGGTATTGGTTCTGGTGGTTTCCCCGGTCAAGGGAGCCGATCTCCTGGATTCACTCAAACCCGATAAGGTCCTGCTCAATGGCAAGATCGTGACGGTTGACGAGGATTTTGGCATAGCCGAGGCCGTGGCCATTAAAGACGGCAAATTCGTGGCCGTCGGGACCAATGCCGAGATCCGAGAACTGATCGGTCCCAACACCGAAGAGATCGATCTGGAGGGTCGTACCGTGCTTCCGGGTTTCATTGATCCTCACGTTCATTTTGCTCACAAAGTCGGAAAGCGAAGTGACCGTTACGAAGACATGTTTGCCGAGGCCCGTTCGATTGAACAAATTCGAAGAGCGCTACAAATGAAGGTGGAGCAGACTCCTCCTGGCGAAATCATCTGGTTTTCCCGGGGAGTGAGGCGGGCCAGCGAACTGGCTGAGAAGAGATGGCCCACCCGTTATGATCTGGATCCGGTATCGCCCGACCATCCGGTCATCATGGGTTTTGCTGCGGACCATGTGACGATCGTCAACAGCAAATTGATCGACATGGTGGGTACCATCACCAAGGATACCCCACAGCCGACCGAGAGGGGATTTGCGGGGGAGATCATGAAGGATCCCGAGACCGGAGAGCCGACCGGGATTCTGAGAGAGAAGGGAGCCACCACGCTCGCCCGCGGCCCGTTCAACCTCTATCCCACTGAGACGCTGGAAGAGAATATCTTGAGGGGCTCCAAAGACGTGGTGAAGTATGGGATTACCGGGCTTTATGATCCCTGTACCAACATTGGAAAGGCCATGGACAATCAGCCCGGACTTCAGGCTTATCAGCGCCTGAGCGCCCAAGGGAAACTGACGGTAAGAATCAACGCCATGATTCGCATGCCGATTCGGGTGGAGACTTTGGAACAGAATCTGGCCTTTTTGGACAGCTTCATGTTCGCTCCGGAGTTTCGCAATGACTATTTGCGAGTGGGAACGCTGAAGATCAGTGTGGACGGCTCCGGAATGCGCGTGCCTCCCGATAAGGTCAAGGCCATCCTGAAAGCCGCTCACAAGGCTGGATGGCAGCTCTTTATCCATCTGGGTGGAGGGGAATCGTTCGATGTGGTCACCGACTCGCTGGAGGAGGCCTACCGTGAATTCCCGCGTGAGGATGCTCGTCATGTCATCACCCACGCCCGCTTTCCCTCGGACCGGAATATTGAAACGCTCAAAAAATACGATGTTCTGGTCGAACCTCAGACCGGCAGTCTGATCCGTTACGGAGATGATGCTGAGAGTCAGGTCGAGGCCGGAAGATATGGGCCTATTCCCACCCGAACCTACCTGGACAATGGGATTCGTGTCATGACCGGGACGGATCAAAAACCGATAGGACCGCTCAACACCATCTGGGCCTCTGTGAACCGCCTGAGACGATCGGGAAAGGTCATCCAGCCGGAGGAGCGCATGACTCTCGAGGAGGCCATCCGTGCTTGCACCATCGTCCCGGCTTACGCCTCCTTTGAAGAAGATGTCAAAGGTTCCATCGAGGTGGGGAAACTGGCTGATCTGGTGGTCCTGGGTCAGGATATCCTGACCGTGCCCCAGGAAGAGATCAGGGATATTCCGGTTTTGATGACCATGATCGGAGGCAAGTTCGTTTACATCAACCCGGATAAGGATCCCAATCAAAAGGTGGAATATCCGAACTTCGGCTAAACGGAGAAATTTTCACCACAGAGACACAGAGAAGATTAACTCTTGTCGCTCCTTCGGAGCGAGGTCTGCCAGGTGGGTGTAGGGGCGCACGGCCGTGCGCCCACAGCAAGGTCGGGCGGACGTCACCACAAAGGCACGGAAAGATAATTCACCACAAAGACACAAAGACACAAAGAAGAGAACTGAGTCAGGGCGAAAC